>RFIF01000225.1 GCA_003695655.1 Cyanobacteria bacterium J069 | reverse complement strand
TTCTTCGTTCTTCGTTCTTCGTTCTTCGTTCTTCGTTCTTCGTTCTTCGTTCTTCGTTCTTCGTTCTTCGTTCTTCGTTCTTCGTTACTTTGCTCCAATTCCTCGGCAACGCTGGCGCGAGCGGGGATCAGAGCGCTAAATGCTTTTGGTGGTGGCGATCGCCGCAAACACCAAGAACAGCGCGCCGCCGATCAGGGTCAGCGTTTTTTCTGACAGGCGACCTGCGATCAGCTTGCCGCCAATGACGGCGATCGCCGTGCAGATGGCATGGCCAAGAATTGCGCCGATGGCGATGCCGACGGGGTTTTTTGCCGCTGCCAGGCCAATTGTGGCAATTTGCGTGCGATCGCCCCATTCTGCCAAAAACGTCAGCCCAAAGGCTTGCAGCATCACTGCCAGACTGGTTGGTCGTTTGGGCAGCGCCTGTTCGGACTGGGTAACGGTTTCCATGGCCTCTTCGCAAGCCTCGGCGCAGGGTTCATCCGCCATTCGCCAGCCTTTGATCAAAAGCTGCAATCCAAACGCGAGAAACAGCGCAACTTCGGCATAATGCACAACCGTCGGCGAAAAGAGCGACACCACGCGCCCCATCATGACGGAAATCAGCGTCATTAGGGCTAGCGCTGCCACCACGCCCACAAAGACGAGCGATCGCCGATGCTGCGTTGCCAAAATCACGCCAATGAAAAACGTCTTGTCGCCCAGTTCTGAAACCGTAATGAGCAGCAGCCCCGCGACAAAGGCCTCGAATAAGCCCGGCTGAAATAGACCCGCCTCTATCATCTTCTTGTCTCTCCTCAGGATTGGATGCAACGACCTGAGCGGACTTGATGAAAGGCGATAGCACTCCACCAAGCCCACCCAAAAGTGTGGACTTAGTGAAGGTCTCACTGAATGCTTGGCAAAAGCTCCTTACAGAAGCCTGATGCATTACCTGAACCAGGGTCATCCCCAGTATGTTGATTCAGGTTCCCGGACTGCGCCGGATAGCTACTCCCCTTCAATCAATAAGTATTATTGCATGGTTTGATAGAAAGCTAGTGAAACGCTGCAAATCCCCAGAGAATCGTGGAACAGGTGCGATATTGCGATGAGCCAAGGACTGCAAGTTTGGTGACTGCAAGTTTGGTGACTGCAAGTTTGGTGACTGCAAGTTTGGTGACTATTGATCTTTGTGTCAGGACTAAAATTACAACCATGCATTTGAACGTGACTTTGAACCGAGCATTCAGCGTTGCAATGAGCAGCGCGATCGCCCTAGTGGGAGCCGTGGGAGCCGTGGGAGCCACCGGGCTGCCGCTATCCGGCGCATCTGCCGACGCGCAGACGGCGCGCTCAATGGCTCCCTTAACCACACCGAGAGTGACACCCGTCGTGATACCGGGGGCGATCGCCCAAATTAGCGAAGAGCGAGTGGGTCGCATCAACCCAGCCCGACCTATTCGCATCGAAATCATCAACGGCGGCGATACCACCGTTGCCGCAGCCCTCACCCAGCCCGCCTCCGCCGAACGACAAATCGCCCCAGACGGCCAAACCGCCTTTGGCAGCACGACGACCAGCTATCTGCCGCTGCCCATCAATCTGCTGATCTATCCGCAGCAAGTTGGCACTGGGCTAAGCGTCGATGTTTTTGTGGAAGGCAACGTAATTACCGTAATTGTCAGCGAACAGCTTTCGGAAGACTCAGGCACGATCAACCTGTCGGTTGACGCCAGCGGGAATGTCTTGCTGATTTGATGGCGTGGCTGAGCTGAATCCTTGAGAGCAGGCGCTTGAGAGCAGGCGCTTGAGAATAGGCGCTTGAGAACGGGAATTCCGGTGAGCGATCGCCCCTTTGGCAAATCTCAGAGTCAAGAGGGCGATCGCCCCCAAAGCTGGGGGGAAGAGGCGGACATAAGCCGGGTTCTGTTCTCGCACTGGCACGCCAGCGGAGGGCAGTTATCTATCTGGGATGCCTGTCACCAGACACCTCTAGCGGATTGGCAGATACAGCAAACGCCATACCTCGGAGCCGGTAAAAGACCAACCGTTGCTCCTTCGACCTTGCTCCCGACCGGGGTTTACCGAGCCAGCGCCTCTCGACGCTGCTGGTGCGCTCTTACCGCACCTTTGCACCCTTACCCAGGTTTTGGATTTTGGATTTTGGATTTTGGATTGCGTCCAAAATCGCCAATCGCCAGTCCAACATCGCCTGGGCGGTATGTTTCTGTGGCACTATCCTCACGCTCACGCGCACTTGGCGTTACCAAGCAGGTCTGGTCTTTCGGGAGCCCGGACTTTCCTCAGATGCCTTCAAAGCTGCAAGCCGCAACTCCTGAGCATCCGCAACCGCCATCGCCTCCTCTTCCCGATCTCCAGTCTAGGGCGTGATGGAGTGTTGGAGTCGTCACCCCATTACCTCATCACCCCATCACTCCCCACTGTGCAATAGCAGATCCACGCCCTGAATCACCAAACGGGCAGAACCCAGGAAAAACTCAGGATTGAGCGTATCGGGTGTGTCGCTGGGCTGGTGATAGTGGGGATTGCGGAAGTTGGCGGTGTCGGTGAGCAGCACTGCACCGATGCCTTTTTTCCAAAATGACGTGTGGTCGCTGCGGAGGAGGTCGGGCGTGAGGTCGCCTAAGAGCGGCACGGCAAGGCTGAAGACGGGCGTGACCGTGAACGGCGGGGCAGCATCGGCGATTTGGTGAAAGGCTTGAATCAGCGCGGGATGGCTACGATCGCCAATCACCGCCAGAAAACTGCCGCGATCGCTCGGTGGCTCGATCGGCAGCATGGATGGATAGCTCTGGCAGCCCGCCACCTCACAGCCATAGCCAATCATGTCCATCACTACCACGCCGCGCAGATCTTGCAGCCGCAGCGCATCTTCGACAAACGCTTTGCTGCCTTCCAGCCCGATTTCTTCGAGATCAAACAGCGCCAGCTCTAGCTCATAAGGGGCGTCGTCCTGTCCCAGCAGCCGCGCCGCTTCGAGAATTGTGGCGATCGCCGTGGCGTTGTCATCGGCTCCGGGTGAGCCGTCTACCGTGTCATAGTGCGCGGCAAGCAAGAGTTTGGGACGAATCGGCACAGGGGAGGGACGGGTAGCAATCAGGTTTTCTCCCAGGTGTTCCGTTGTGGCGAACTGGGCCCGCTCGACTTGCCAGCCTGCCGCTTCCAGCGATCGCTCAATATAGTCCGCTGCCCGCTGGCGATCGCCCGCGTCATAGCGCCCAAAGCTCAGCGCCGCCACATCTGCCAGCAGCCGCTCGGCATTGAGGGCGGGCGTCGAGGGGGAAACCGCCAGGGTGAGGCGGGCCGCCGACGGCTGCAACCCAGAGTGCGATCGCCAGGCAGCGATCGCCAATACAACCAGCACCCCCAACAGCCAACTCACCCAGCTTCGCTTCATCTTCATGCCTTGCTTACGGGTACGGGATGATTCTAGCTTTGCCCCCCCAACTAGCCTTTGCCTATTCTGCGCCCTTCGCCTCTTTGCCCTGATATTCCATGCCATTGGCCTCGGCGTAGCGGTTCATAAACCGCATAAACCGCTCCCAGTGGTCGTCACGAGTCAGCTCAAAGCGGCACTCCACACGCTTGAGGTCGTCGCCCTCGTCGCCCGCAAAAATAAACTTCACGCCGTCGGGTTCGATCTCGATGCGGCCTTCTTCATCGGTGAGACAGAGGGCTTTGTTGAAGCGGCTGGTAAAGCTCTGGAAGCGCTCGATGGCGTTGAGCTGCTCGAAGGTCATCACTACAAAACGGGCACCCGTGCTGCGATCGCGCCGGAGGCTGACGCCGCTGAGGTCTTCGGGAATGCCTTCAAAAAATTCGATCGTCGGTAGGGTCATGAGAGATTCGGGGGTTATTCGGGAGTTGTTCGAGAGTTATTCGGAGATTGTTACTCTACAACGCTAACGCGAAGGCGGTAGAGATTGGGTTGCATCCTGGCAACCAGAACAGCGCGAGTGGATAAAGCGGGCGACATTGGGCCGCCGGGCTGTGTTGACGCTCTCTTGAGCGGGAGGGCGATCGCCCTCCCTCCCGCTGATGCCAGCCGATTCAAGCCAATTCAAGCCGATTCAAACTGGTTCAAACTGGTTCAAACTGATTCAAACTGATTCAAACTGGTTCAAACTGATTCAAACTGATGCAACAAAAGCATCGGCGCAGCCCGACGGAGTAACATAGCCCGCCTTATCTACTCTTACTCATTCTCGTCTCTTACTCATTCCCGCCAGCATCAATTCGCACGTCACGATGCAAATAGCGCAGCACTTCGCCGGGGTGGTGGAGGTTGATGACGATGCCGTTTTGCGGG
>RFIF01000019.1 GCA_003695655.1 Cyanobacteria bacterium J069 | reverse complement strand
GAGAGGGAGGGAGAGGAAGGGAGTAGCTTTTGCAAGACTCCATCACCCCATCACTCCAGCACCCCAGCGTCCCTTTACAAAGTAAATCAATCCGCCGCTCGATGCAGGCGATAGTGCAGAAAAACTTCCTGGGCGATCGCCTCTGCGGAGAGTAATTCCAGACGCGGGGCGGCAGCCTCTAGCCAGCCATCGCCGCCAACGGGGGTGGGGGCGTCGCGTCCGCCCAACAGCAGCGGGCACACCGTTAGCCAGAGTTCGTCTACGGCATCAGCGGCAACGAGGGCAGCGACCAGCTCTCCCCCGCCCGCCAGCACGAGTCGGCGAATTCCTGCTTGGGTCAGGTCAGCGAGGGCCTGCCTCCAGTCCAGACCCGTTGGAGTTGCAGGTAGGGCGAAAATCCGGTCAAACTCGGTTCGAGACTGCCAGCGATCGCCCCCAGTGGGCGTGGTCAGCAGCCAGCGGGGCACAGGCTGCCGAAAGAAGCGGAGGTCGGGGTCAAACTCAGCGGTGCGGGAGCAAACAATGTGGACGGGCTGGGGCGATCGCCCCTCGTCCTGCCGCTGCTGCAACAAATTGGGGTGGGTAAGGGGCAGGGTGGTGCCGTAGGCGCGCAGGGTCGCGGCCCCAAACAAGACGCCGTCGGCTTCGGCAAACCGGGCTTCCAGGTGGGCTTTGTCGCGGGGTGAGCCAAACCGAGCGGGCGATCGCCGCACGTCTGCGATCTTGCCATCCAGGCTCATCGCCAGTACAACCGTGATGTGGGGTCGCCCGCGCTGCTCTGGCTTTTTGCCTAAAATCATGGAAGGTCATCCCAGAAAACTGGGGCAAAATAGCTAAAACCCAATGATTTGCTACGCTAAGTCAGTCCCATTTTCAGAAACACTGACCCCAAGCCCTCGACTTTATGAAGACTTTACAAAGTTTGTCCGGTCTCAGCAAATCTGTGGCGTGGTCAGAAGTAATCAAATATTAGTGTTTTAAAGTGGAGTATGCCCTTTAGGTTGGGAATCGCTATGCCTGGTGGTCAGCCCTCCTTCCGCCGCTTGCTGCTGACGCGGATTTTGCTGCTTAGCATTCCCATTGTGCTGTTGGGGGTGGCAGTGACGTTTCGCAAGGCCCGCACCAGCCTGCTAGAAACCGCCCGGCAAAATCTCACCGAAAGCGCCACCCGCAAAGGCAACCTGATTCGCGGCAGCATCCATTCGCTGAAAACCAGTCTGGCGATCGCCAGCCAAACCGACAGCCTTAAAACGGGTGACTTGGCCGAAGGGCAGCTTTTTTTAGAACGACTGCTGCCTCAGCTCACTGGCGCAAAGTGTTTGCAACTGACCGACCTCAACACCCGCCAGGTCGTAGCCAGCACCTGCGGCAGCGCCCCCATCAAGTCACTGACAGTGCATCCCTGGCCCTATCAGCCCAACCTCAGCACGGTCGATCCGTTCCAGCAATCCTTCCTCAGCACCCAACCTCGCCAGCGAATCGCTCAATCCCCGCTCAACAGCCAGCTTGACCTGGTGATCAGCACGCCGGTCTATACGCCCGCAGGCACCCTGCGCTATGGGCTGAGCGTGCAGACCGTGCTCCAGCAGATCGAAGTCGCCAGGCCCTGGTCGCTGCTGGGCTACACCGTCATCATCGACCAAGACGGGACGTTTCTCTCCCATCCTTTTCCCGAAAAAGTGGGGCGCAATATTGCCGAAGAGGGCGATCGCGATCGCTTTGAAAATATCCTGGAAAACACCGCCAGAGGCGACGGCGCGGTTCGCCACCTGTTCAACTTTTCGGGCGACGATACCGAATGGCTGGCTGGCTTTACGCCGATCCAGGTGGCCGTTAGCCCCAGCGAACAGCGCACCTGGACAGTGCTGGCGATCACCCAACTCGACTACGCGCTAGAAGGGCTAAAGTCCATCAGCCAGATTTTGGCCCTGCTGACGGGCGGGCTGCTGACGGCGCACCTGCTGGCAATGCTGTATATGGCTCGCGACATTTCCCTGCCCATCGAAAAACTGGGCAAATACGCTCGCCACCTCGATCGGCGTGATGTCAAAGCTCGCTTGCCCAAAGACTTTCAGGTGCGGGAGCTAAACCAGCTCGCCGACGTGCTGAACAACCTCGTCAGCCGTTTAGAAGACCGGGCCAACGAGCTAGAATCTGCCTGGCAAGAAGCCGAAGCCGCCAACCAGCTCAAGAGCGAGTTTTTAGCGACCACATCCCACGAACTGCGTACCCCGCTCAACGCCATCATCGGCTGCGTCCGCCTGGTGCAAGACGGCTACTGCGACACCCGCGACGAAGAGCTAGAGCTGCTGGAGCAAGCCGACAAAGCCGCCATTCACCTGCTCAAAATTATCAATGACCTGCTCGACATTCGCGGCATTGAGCAGGGCAAACTGCGGCTATTTCTAGAAGTTGTGGATCTACGGCAGATCCTGAAGGAAGTGATGGAACTTCAGGCAGTCGAAATCCAGCGCAAGCACCTGCGCCTTACCTGCCCGGATCTGAATGAACAGATTTTGGTGCGGGCTGATCCCGCCCGGCTCAAGCAAGTCTTGCTGAATGTGGTGTCAAACGCGGTGAAATTTACCGACGAGGGCGGCATCACGATCGATATTCGTCGCCACCACAAGTCCGATTTTGAACAAATCGTCAATAACGGCGTTTCCCTTAACGGCGACGGAGCCGACTTGACCAGCCCCAACGCCAAGCCTCAGGACTGGGTCGTGGTGTCGGTGAAAGATACGGGGATTGGCGTAGACCCTGATCAGCAGGACAAACTGTTTCGACCGTTTGTGATGGCCGACGGCTCCACTACGCGCAAGTTTGAGGGCACGGGGCTGGGGCTGGCGATTTCACGCAACCTGGTAGAGCGGATGGGCGGCAGCATCGATCTCTACAGCGAAGGGCTGGAGCAAGGGACGACGGTGGAAATCACGCTGCCCGTGGTGGATGATTCCCAAGCCTCGACCTTTGATCCTGAGAGTCAGTCGGATGCGCCGGAGCGGATTACGGTGAGTAGTTAGAGGAGAGGGAGAGAGGGGGAGAGGGAGTGATGGGGTGATGGGATATTCCAACACTCCATCACTCCGCCACTCCCCTACTGGAGAATTTCTTCTAGCTTCTGCTGTTCCCAAAGGGTCTGATAGAGTCCTGGCTGGGCGAGTAGTTCGACGTGGCTTCCTGACTGCACGATGCGGCCGTCGTCCATTACCAGAATGCGATCGCTCATGGCGGCGGCCGAGAGCTGGTGCGTGATGAAGAGCACCGTTTTGCGCTGGGTGCCTTCGCGTAAATTGGTGAGGATTTCTGTAGCGGTCTGGTTGTCTACGCTGGAGAGCGCGTCGTCCAAAATGAGCACGGGTGCGTCAATCAGCAGGGCACGAGCCAGGGAGGTGCGCTGGCGCTGTCCGCCTGAGAGCGTGATGCCGCGTTCGCCCACAATGGTTTTATACTGCTGCGGGAAGTTGAGAATTTCGGGATGAATCTGGGACTGCTTGGCAGCGAGTTCGATTTCGTCTTGTTCGGCTTTGGGGTCGCCGTAGCGGATGTTGTTTTTGATGGTGGTGCTGAACAGGAAGCTCTCCTGGGGCACGTAGGCGATCGCCCCCCGCAGATCGCGCAGCCGAATTTGGGTAATGTCGTATCCATCGAGATAAATCTGTCCCGGCGCGATATCTAGCAGGCGCGGCAGGGCATTGGCCAGGGTCGATTTGCCAGAGCCAATCGGGCCGACGATCGCCACCGTTTCTCCTGGGCGAATCTTGAAACTGACGGACTGGAGCGCTGGCTTTGCCGCATTGGGATAGGTAAAGCTGAGATGGTCAGCACAGAGCCAGCCTTTCACCTCAGCACGGGGCAGATAAACGGCATCGGGCGCATCGTGAATCTGAGGCTGCTCCGACAGAATATACTCCACCCGATCGATGCTGACCTCGCCGCGCTGATAGGCGGTGATGGTGAAGCCCAACAGCGCCGTAGGAAACACCAGCCGCTCTACATACAGCAGCATTGCCAGAAAATCACCAATGCTGATCCGCCCGCTGGCAATTTCCCCTGATCCCAGCGCCAGCAATACCAGCAGGCTAATACTCGCTAAGCCTCCCAACAGCGGAAACAGGGTGGTGCGGGTGCGGGCTAGCGCAAGGTTAGCTTTGAGCAAATCCCGATTGCGCCCATGAAAGGCACGGCGCTCGTTGTCTTCCTGGGCGTAAATTTTGATCAGCGCCATGCCGCTGATGTCTTCTTGAATCAAGTCGCTAAGGTCTGAGGTCCGCTGCTGCACCTCAAGCTGCTGGTTGCGTAGACGGTTGCTAAACAGATGCACCAAAAAGAACATCAGCGGATAAATGGCGATCGCCACCACCGTCAGCCGTACGTCAATGCTCAGCATCACGGGCAGCGTCAGCACGTAAGCAAAAATTGTGTTTGCCAAACTGAGCACGGCAAAGCCCAGCAGCCGCCGAATGTTGTCCACATCACTGGTGGCCCGGCTGATCAAGTCCCCTACTGTGTTTTCCGCAAAATACCCCGGCTCCATCGTCAGCAGATGACCAAAGATCCGCTGCTTCAGGTCAAATTCCACCAGCCGCCCCACGCCAAATAGCGAGATGCGCGACAAGATCCGCATCAGCCACATCAGCGACGCCAGCCCAAAAATCAGCCCAGCGTAGAATATCACCCGATCAAAGCTAAAGGTCAGTTGCAGCTCGTCGATGCCCGCCCGCAGCAGCAGCGGAATATAAACCCCGATGCCATTCACCAGCAGCAGCGCTAAGATGCCGCCGGCCGCCATGCGCCAGTGGGGTCGGAGATATGCACGCAGTTGTTGAAAGCGGGAGGCTGG
>RFIF01000224.1 GCA_003695655.1 Cyanobacteria bacterium J069 | reverse complement strand
CTGCCGCGCCCGCCAGCCCGCTGCCCAGCGCCAGCAGCGCCGTCAGCCCGCCCCACTGGCGCAGCGGCAGCCCCCGGAGGCGGCGGTGCAAAATCACTAGCATCGTGAGCATGGAAATCAGGTTGACGCCGACAGTTGCCAGCACCAGACCCACCGCACCATAGGGGCGCACCAGTAAAAAGTCTAGCAGCGCATTCAGAAAAATATTGGCGATGCTGATGCGGAAGGGCGTGAGGCTGTCCTCCAGCGCATAAAACACGCGCACCAGCACGTCGCGCCCCAGGTACACAAACATGCCGACTGAGTAGGCCATCAGCACGGTGGCCGTGAGCAGCGAATCTTCGGGACGAAAGGCGTAGCGCTCGTAGACCACCCGCGAAATCGGCACTGCCAGCACGATCATCAAGGCGCTGATGGGCAGCATGGTGAGGGCGGTGGTGACAAGTCCTTGGCGGATGCGGAGCTTGAGTTCGGGCCAGTCTTGGGGCGCAGTGAGGCGCGAAAAGACGGGCAGCAGCGGCACCAAAATCACGTTGGATAAAATGCCTAGCGGCGTGAGCGCCAGCAGCCCCGCATAGCCCATGGCGGACACCGCCGCCGCCGCATTGGGAATAAACGACGCGAAGAACAGATCCGTCCACACGTTGATCTGCATCATGCCGGATGAAAACGTCGCCGGGCCCATGACGTTGATCACCTCGCGCACCGCCGGATCGTTGAAATTAAACCGAGGCCGCAGCGTGCCCAGTCCTGATTTCCACTGGGCGGGCAGTTGCACCAGCCATTGCAGCAGCGCCCCCGCCAGCGTAGACCAGGCCAGCACTGCGCCACCCAGCATGGCAGATTGCGGGTCTGTGATGCGATCGCCCAGATACCAGGCCAGCCCGCCCAGCCCCAGCAGCACCGTAACGCTGCTAAACAGCGGGCTAATCGACGGCAGCCAATACTGATTAGCCGCATTTAGCGTGCCAAAGCCAATGCCAATCAGCCCTGCCAGCACCGCCATCGGAGCCATAATTTTGAACTGCTGAATCGCAATTTCTCGCGTCTGCTGAAGCGTGGCGTAGGTTTCTGGCGTGATGCCTTCCTGCGCTGCCTCAGCCGCCGAGATGAACAAGCCCGGAGCTACCAGGTGCATCATCGGCTCCGCAAACACGATTAAGCCCACCGTCACCACCAGCAAAATGCCGACCACTAACGTGGTGATCCCTTCCACAATCGGCGCAACTTCGTCTTGCTTGCGCTTCGACAAGACGCTGACGATCGCACTATGGAACGGCCCGTTAATTCCCCCCAGCAAAATCAGCAAAAAGCCCGGAATCACATACGCAAAATTGAACGCGCCAAACACCGCCCCCGTGCCAAACGCAGCGGCGATCGCCTGCTGGCGAAACAGTCCAAATACCTTGCTCAGCAGCGTAGCAACAGCGACGATTCCAGCGATTCCGGCGATTGAGCGAGCTTTGGACACGGTTTTAGAGTGATGGGGTGGTGGGGTGGTGGGGTGACGGGGTGATGATGAGATGATGAGATGAGGGGATGATGCGATGAGGAGCAAGCCCGTAATGACTCCAACATTCCAACACTCCGTCACCCCATCACTCCCACACTCCCACACGCTGACAATTTAGCCTTCATCATTTAAGCCTGAATTGGGAACCGGGGAAACGGGCGACGTTGCTGGAATGCCCGCGTGTCGCAAAGATCTTCTAAAATAGGGATTCGCGCTGTTTGGAAAATTGCATGCGTCCATTTCCCGAATCCTCTGCTTCCCAGCCGCTTCAGCTCCAGGTTGAACAACTCCTTCAGAATCTTCCCAACCTGGAACATGGGAATTTGATCCAGCAGGCGCTCGCAACTATTGTGCAACTCGCCAGCACCGATGCCGATCGCCTCGACTGGAAAATCCTCAGTGCCTCTCTGCAAGACATGCAGCGGGCGTTTGAGCTGTTTCATCCCTATCGCCACGTCCGCAAGATTTCTATCTTTGGTTCTGCTCGCATTCAGCCCTCCAGCCCGACCTACCAGATGGCGATGGACTTTGCCCGCTGCGTCACACTCCAGGGCTTTATGGTGATCACAGGCGGCGGCCCGGGCATTATGCAGGCGGGCAACGAAGGCGCGGGCATGGACAAGTCCTTTGGGCTAAATATTCAGCTTCCCTTCGAGCAGGGGTCAAACCCGTTTCTGGAAGGCGGCGACAAGCTGGTGAATTTCAAATACTTTTTTACCCGCAAGCTGTTTTTCCTGCGGGAGAGCGACGCGCTGGCCCTGTTTCCTGGCGGTTTTGGCACGCAGGATGAGGCGTTTGAATGCCTGACGCTGATGCAGACGGGCAAGTCGGGGCTGCTGCCGCTGGTGCTGCTAGAAACGCCGGGGGATGACTATTGGCAAAGCTGGGAAGGCTATATCAAAACTCAACTGCTGGATGCGGGGCTGATCAGCGCCGACGACCTGCACCTATACACGATTACCGACCGGGTGGATACTGCTTGTGAGGCGATCGCCAGCTTTTATCGGGTCTATCACTCCAGCCGCTATGTCGGCCCCAACCTGGTGCTGCGGCTCAATCAGGCGCTCTCGGAAGAAGAACTCGACTACCTCAACACTCATTTCAGCGACATCCTGGTGCGCGGTAAGATTGCCCAGATGTCTGCGCTGCCGCAGGAAGCTGATGCAGTGGAAATCACCCACCTGCCCCGCCTGGTGCTGGAGTTTAACCAGCGCGATCTGGGGCGGCTGTATCAAATGATCCGCATTATCAACCGTCTCGGTGAAACCCCGCCGGAAAAAGCCCACCCTGAGCAGAAGTAGCTGGGTGATCAGGGG
>RFIF01000223.1 GCA_003695655.1 Cyanobacteria bacterium J069 | reverse complement strand
GTAGATAGTTCTAGGTCTTCTCCAGCCTAATTTTTCTACCAAGAAGGTGACACGCACCCCTTTCAGGTTCTCTAAAACGGTTTCCAAAATGAGAGTGCAGTCTACTGTTTCAAGACTTTGATTTTGATATTGCACCTGGGCATAGCTAAGTAAATCCTGAATCAAGTGTTGCGATCGCCTGCCAGATTCCAAAATGCCGTCTAAATACTCTAAGGAAGTCTCATCCAGGCTGGACTGGTGCTTCAGCAGGAGCAGTTTAGCAAAACCCATCATATTCTGTAGGGGTTGTTGCAAATCATGAGAAACCGCATAGGCAAACTGCTCTAGCTCTCGATTGGAGTCGAGCAGTTCGTGATTGCGCTGGATGAGCTTTTGCTGTAGTTTTTGGAGGCGAATCTGAGTTTCTACCCGAGCCAAAACCTCGGCTTCTTGGAAGGGCTTAATAATATAATCAACCCCGCCCATATTGAAGGCTCGCAGCTTATCAGAAACATCATTTAGTGCGCTAATAAAAATGATGGGGATCTGACTGGTCAGGGGATCATCTTTTAGGACTTGGCAGACCGCATATCCATCCATCTCTGGCATCCGCACATCTAGCAAGATCAGGTTGGGCGGGTTAGCTTGGGCGGAGGCGATCGCGCTTGAACCACCTAATGCCTTGCGCACTTTAAAGCCCCGCCTGGCTAAAATGGCAGACAAAACACGCAAATTATCTGGCGCGTCATCAACAATCAATATCTCATCAATGAATAAATCATCTGAATCGGCATCCGTCGGGAAGTGAGGGTCAAGATTATTAGGATTGTTAAGGCTATCAATAGGTTCGCGGCTCATCTTTATCGCTGTTTGCGTACTAATGTATCGTTCAATTCGAGATAGTGGCATAAGAAAATTAGCAGGCGCGGGCAATTACTATAGAAATTTAATTAAGTCTATGAGAAGAAATGTTGTAGTTCAGTATATCCGGTTCACAGATGCTTCTGCTTTGTGGAATTTGTGATCTCCTGCACAGCTTTTCAAACCCCATTTGGGCGAATCCGATTGCACTCAACTTCTCTCTTTTAGCTAAGAAATTTTTAGCTAAGAAATTGCTGCGTGAGCTGAGTGATTTGCTCAAATTGAAAATTTAGCGCCTGCTGACTGAGTGCAGTCACCAGGGCGGCATAATCTTCAGGAATTTGCTCGATGAGTTGAAGGATCTGATCATCCGAGCCTTCCAGCGCGGCTTGGTGAAGCTGCCTGATCCAGACAGGAGGCATCAACGGCAAGAATCGATTTAGGGCTTCTTCATGCGGTGTGGGGTCGGGCGAGCGTCTGGAGATGGACTCATAGATGTAGCGGACGCCCAAGTGCTCAGCTATTTTTGTCAGCAAGATATTTTCCTGGACGGGTTTGCGAATAAAGTCATCACAGCCTGCGGCCAGGGAAGTCAGTCGCGTTTCCTCAAAGGCATCTGCGGTGAGTGCCATAATCTTGACTGGATTGATGCCTGAACCAGATACGGCTGATTCAGCACCCAAGTTGGCAAGTCCTGACTCGGCAGTGCGAATTTGCCGCACAGCATCGACGCCATTCATCTCTGGCATTCGGAGATCCATCAGAATCAGGTGTGGATGCCAGCTTGACCAGATGGCGATCGCCTCTTGCCCATTGGTCGCCTGCTGAATCTCAAACCCAATGGCAGTCAGCAGTTCTACCAGCAGTTGACGATTTTGCCACTGATCTTCCACCACTAGCACCCGGAACAACGGCTGCCCCGGCTCCAGCGTAATTACCCGGCGGTGCTGCGTTGGCTGTGGCAGCGCTGTCTCTGGCAGTTGCCCAACCGGGATGTCAAAGGCAAAGGTGCTGCCCTGGCCCACGATGCTATGAACCGTGATGTCTCCCCCCATCAGTTGCACAAAGCGGCGGCTAATCGTCAGCCCCAGCCCCGTTCCCTCGCTCAATCGGGAGCTATTTTTGGTCTGCACAAATGCATCGAATAAATCTTCGATTTCATCCGGTGCAATGCCACAGCCGGTGTCTGTCACCTCGAAATGCAAGGTTTGGAGGGATGCGCCGGGCTGCGCTGGGGGCAGGCCGGGAGGCGGAGAAACCGGCTGCGCCACCGTCGAAACGCGGCAAACGACGCTGCCCGCCGTGGTGAACTTGATGGCATTGTTGAGCAGATTGAGCAACACCTGTCGTAGTTTGCCTTCGTCGGCCGTGATGCAGCGGGGCACATCGGGCGATCGCCCAATTACAAACGCAATCTTTTTTTCGATGGCCTTGAGCCGCAGCATTTGATCAATCCCATCGAGCAGTCGATACAGATCCACCGTATCTAGATTCAGCTTGATGCGCCCTGCTTCAATTTTGGACACCTCCAGAATGTCGTTAATCAGGTTCAGCAGGTGCTCTCCACTGTGGTTGATAATTTCGATTTGCTCTTGCTGGGCGGCGGTGAGCGACGGTTCATAGCTGAGCAGTTGGCTAAATCCTAAAATGGCGTTGAGCGGGGTGCGGAGTTCGTGGCTCATATTGGCCAGGAACGTACTTTTGGCAGAGTTGGCGGCTTCGGCGGCTTCCTTGGCCTGCTTGAGTTCTAGCTCCGCCTGTTTGCGATCGCTAATATCTTTCACAAAGCAGTAGTGTCCCGTGTGCTGCTGCTCCTGACCATAGATCGGGATCATAAACACTTGCTTATAGAAAGTAGAGCCGTCTTTGCGGACGCCGCGAATCTCTTTTTCGATCTTGCCCTGCTGGAACATTTCTTGATAGGCCGCCATAGCCGTTTCTAGATCGTCCGGGTGAACCGTTTGCTGCCAGGGCATTCCCACCATTTCTGCGGGCGTATAGCCCACAATGTCGGCATAGGCCCGGTTCACGGACAGATATCGACCCTGCACATCGAGCCGCGCAATCCCTTCGACGGCATTGCTCAGGGCCGTGCTCATTTCCTGGAGGGCAATTTCGGCTTGCCGCCGCTCGGTGATGTCTTCATGCACCGCTACATACACGATGCCGTGCTCTGGATGGTCAAAGCGGACACTGGTGGCTCGACACCAAAAGGGCGTGCCGTCTTTTTTGCGGTTGCAAATGGTGTAGGCATATTCGCCAAAGGTGTTGAGATGATGGGCGATGTGGCGATGGACTTCCTGAGCATCGAGCAAGTCGTCTTCGTAGTTCACTTCGGAAGCGTGTTTGCCGTTTAGCTCGCCTGTGCCATAGCCAAACAGTTGCTCAAATTTGGGATTGGCGTAGACAATGATGCCGTCGATCGCCCTCACCAGGCACACACCCTCCGCCATATTTTGCACAACCAGGCTGTGTAGCTCTAGGGCTTTTTCGGTTTTAATGCGGTCGGTGATGTCCCAGAACACGCCCTGCACTTCTACAATTTGCCCGTGGGCGTCGTAGACCGGGGCTTTTAGCGTTTGCAGGTAGCGGCGATCGCCCGTGCCAGGCATGTCCAGCGTCTCAATCTCATCCAGGCATTCGCCCGTTTCAAAGACGCGCAGGTTGTCTGCCTGATACTTCGCTGCCGTTTCTACAGAGTTGCCTAGCTCCACGGCGGTTTTGCCTTGGGCGTCGGCCAGCGATCGCCCTACCAGGTTCAGAAATGCCCTGTTGGCAAAGGTCAGGCGTCCTGCTCGATCTTTGCGGAAGAGACACATCGGCAACACGTCGGCCAGCGATTGATACAGCGCTTGACTGGCTTTCAGGTCTTCTTCGGCTTGTTTGCGTTCGGTAATATCAATCGTGATCAGGGTAACGATCCAGCAGTCGGCGATCGCCGATCGGCGGGATGTCAGCGTGGCCAAGTGCCAGTGTAGCGAGCCGTCTTTGTGATAAAACCGATATTCGTAGGTTGTGTTTTCTTCATTAAAGATGTTTGCGTAGCGCGGCAGAATCACCTGCTCTAGATCGTCAGGATGCACCCGCGACATCCACAGATGCTTGTCGGCGATCAGTTCCTCAGCGCCGTAGCCATAGACTGATTGGCTGCCAGTGGAATAGTAATCATAAACCCAGTCTCGGTTGGCAAAGACGCGGAAGCTGCACACAGCGGCGATCGCATTGTTCAACACATCCTTGAGGCTGGCTTCCGACTGTTGCAGCCGTCGATAGAGGACGGCCTGCTGGATGGCGATCGCCAGTTGGTCTGCCACCGCCTGAATCAGGCTAACCTGCTCATCGCTCCAGATCATCGGCTGATTTTTGATGACCCCAAAGCACCCCCAAACTTCGCCATTCGCCACCAGCGGCACAAACAGCCAGGCCCCCGGCATGTGAGCCGCCACTGCCTGGCCAACGGAGTTTTCAATCGTGGAGGTATCATCGATTCGCACCACCTCCATCTGCCGCAACTGTGCCGAGCAGGGATTGTCCGCTACGGGAATTTCTAGCCCCACCAGATCTGGCTGGCTGGGGTCGGCCCGATGCGACGCCAATATCTGCCAGCACTGGCGATCGGCCAGATATTGCACCAGATTTGCCCGATCGACCGACAGCAGTTGCACGATTTCAGCGGTTGCCGTGGCAAAGATCGTCTCCAGGTCGAGGGACTGACGCACCGCTTCCATCATCTGATTCAGTGCTCGTTCGCGCTGAGCCTGTCGCTGGAGGGCAAATTCCGCCGCCTTGCGATCGCTAATATCCGCCACCTGAACCAGATTAAACTGCTGCCCACCAAAGCAAATCCGCCGCACCGACAGCTCGCCCCAAAACTCTCGCCCCTTGCGGGTTATATATTCCAGCTCGGTGCGCCAATAGCCCTGCTGGGCGATCGCCTGCACAATGTCTGCCTGCGCGGCCGCCGTAAACGGCCGCGCAGGCAGGGTATGTCCTTCAATGTCGATCAGGTCGGCCTTGCTTGCTACCTCAAACAGTTCCACAGCGCGCCGGTTGCAGTCTACCGTGCGGAGCGTATTCACATCCACCAAAAAGAGCGCAGCGCTCGACTCATCAAACAACAGCTCTCGAAAGTCTCTCTGTCGCTTGATTTCTCGCTCCAT
This sequence comes from Cyanobacteria bacterium J069, assembly GCA_003695655.1. Classification (GTDB taxonomy): domain Bacteria; phylum Cyanobacteriota; class Cyanobacteriia; order Elainellales; family Elainellaceae; genus Thermoleptolyngbya. The sequence continues at coordinate 11,857 of RFIF01000223.1, read as the reverse complement.
CGCCTTGCGATCGCTAATATCTATCATGACACCCGTCATGCGGACGGGCCGACCGTTCTCGTCATAAATGCCCTGCCCCTTGGTCAGCACCCAGCGCTCTGTGCCATCGGGATGCACCACCCGATATTCCACAGCCAGCAGGGTTTGCTGGGCCAGTGCCTCAGCAAGCCTCTGCTCCACCCATTCCAGATCTTCGGGATGGACGCGATCGCGCCAGGTTAGATAATTGCTGGGCTGGGTGCCGGGTTCCAGACCCATCAGGGCAAAGTGCCCTTCGCTCCAGATGGCCTCCCCCGTGGCCACGTCAAATTCCCAACTGCCCGTCTGGGTCAGCTCTAGCGCCAGCCGTCGATGTTGTTCACTTTTTTGCAGCGCCGCTTCGGCTTCCTGGCGTTCGGCTTCCAGGCGTTTGCTGTCGGTGATATCTAGAGCAAGTCCATCCCAGAGGACATCGCCGTTGGGCTGACGCTCGGGCTGGGAAACCATCCGCACCCATTTTTGCTGGCCCGACGGCATGATCATGCGGCACTCTACGTCAAAGCGTTCGAGCCGCTGTGCGGAGTCAAGATTGGCTTGCTGCACTGCTGCGATATCTTCGGGGTGCATGATCGCCCAGGTGAGGCTAAAGTCGGCCTGGAGTTCGGCTGGCTCTAGCTCATACAGGTCGCGGCAGCGGGGGCTGATATAGGTAAAGCCTTCTGACCCATCTGCCCGGCGGGTGTATTGATAGAGCACCGCCAGCACATTGGCCGCCAGCCGCTGCAATCGGGCTTCGCTCTGCCGTTGGATTGCTTCCGCCTGTTTGCGCTTGCTAATATCCACGCCGACGGTCATGAGGTAGGCATAGTCGCCCAAGTAATACCGCTCAGCCGACATTAAAATAGTGCGGATTTCACCTGTTTTTTGGCGGAGCTGAAATTCAAATCCATTGACACTCCCCTGTTCTTGAACCCTTTGGATCAGGTGCTCCCGCTGAGACAGGTCAACCCACACCTGCAAATCAGCCGCCGTTCGACCGATGACCTCGGCGCGGCTATAGCCTGTGCATTGCTCAAAGGTCGTGTTGACCTCGATGTATTGCCAATTATCCAGTCGCGAAATGGCGATCGCCGCTGGGCTACAGCGAAAGAACGAGGCAAACTTTTCTTCAGAGTCGCGCAGGGCGGTTTCTGCCAAGTCTCGCTCTAATTCAGCATGTTTTCGCTCGGTCACGTCTTCCGCAATGCCCACATAGCGGGTCACCGTGCCGGCTTCATCCAGCACAGGAAAAACTTCGGCACGAATCCAGCGGATAGTGCCATCTGGCCGTCGAATCCGATACTCTCGCTGCACCGAGGTTCTCTGAGATGGTCTCTGAGAATGTTTCTGAGAGTCTTCCTGAGCCAGCCCCTGAGCCTGAACCTGAGCCTGCCCCTGAGCCTGCTCAGACAGCGAGGCCAGCACGCGGGGGCGATCGCTGGGATGCACCGCTTCCAGCCAGGATTCGGGATTTTGATAGAGGCTTTCACAGCTCCGCCCCCAGATCGTTTCATAGGCAGGACTGGCATACAGATATTGGCCAGTGCGCGCATCCCGCACAAAAAAGAACTGGTGAATCGTGGTGGCAATCTGGCGCAGCCGATCTTCGCTCTGACGCAGCGCTGCTTCAGCTTCCTGGCGTTCGGCTTCCAGATGCTTGCGGTCGGTAATGTCGGTATCCACAAACGCCACCCGCCAGCAGTCGCCAGCCGCGTCCCACTGGGGCGACAAACTGCTGGAAATCCAGCGGAGGCTGCCGTCTCTGTGGCGAAATCGGTATTCTCGATGGGTAGATTGTCCCGCGAGAATGGCGTCCATGCTGGGGAGAATGACAGCTTGCAGATCGTCGGGAAAGACTCGCGATCGCCATAGATCGGGCTGCGCGATCTCTGCTGCGGTGTATCCAAACACCTGCACACAGCCGGCTGAAACATAGTCATACTGCCAGGTGCGATCGCCAAACACGCGAAATCGCCCAATAGAGGCCCTGGCACAGTCCAAGATCTGGTCAGCAATGGGTGTAGAAGAGCTAGACGCAGAGGAGACAGGAGGGCGATCGCGCTCATGTTCTTCCGCCTGACTGAGCGTGTGACTTTCTGGGTTCTGGGCCCTGCTATTCTCTGCGCCGCTTACCGTGCCAGACCCCGTGTCATTCCCTATGCCAGCCTGCATAACAGTTGCCGTCACCAGAAGCCGCAATTCTCCAGACAGTAATATGACCTGAGCTGAGAGCTTTACCCTGCGTTCGGCATTCATCTGGACGGGCAGCATCACAGAGAAGTTTTGGATCGAGCCGTCCGTTTGCAAGGGCTGAATCACCTGCTGATAGCGCGCTCTGTCGCTGCCAAGCAGCGTGTCGGCAATCAGCTTTCCAGCGATCTCTGTTGGCGATCGCTCCAACAGGGTACAAAAGGCAGGGTTAATCTCTAATACCCGTCCTTCGGGAAAGGTTGCCAGCAGGGTCGCGACTGGATGAGCCTGAAAAATTGCGGCAAAGTTACCCTCTGAGCCAGAGCTGGAGGCAGAGTGAGACAGTTTTGAACGCGAGCTAAATGAGTTTTTAAAACGCCGCATAATCGTACAAGAGGAGTCGCCCAGAGAAACAAAAAGAATGATGCATCGCCCCAAAAATCAGCCATGCACCTTAAATTTTCCAGAGTAGTCAGCAAATTTCCAGGAGATCTGATTAAAATATTTTCACAGTAAAATCAACTTCGTAGAATCTGGTAAATCGCTTCAGAATTGGCCACCCCAGCAAGTCATCAGCCCTAGCGAGATGCTCAATTAATCTCAATTAAGATGTATAAAAAAATCTAAGGGTAATCTCTGATGTGCTGACACACTGCCCTGTGTTTTATAAGGCATAGGACTTACGCAGTTGGATGATTTTTCGCGGGCTGCGCCCGCGAAAAATCATCCAAAATCTATAAAACTTGTTTTAACTGCGTAAGTCCTGAGGCAGAGCGGTGGATTAAAAACTCCCAGTTTTGGGAAGAACTGGATTTTAAAGTACCCCTTTTCGGAGAAATTTAGCGGAAGTAGCGCGATTTCTTGCCAGAAATTTCAAGCATTCTCGCCCAAAGTCCACTCGGCACCATCGGCACCAAATGTTTCGCCAGTCTCTAACAGGCTGATTCTGTCTGGATAAAGTGCTGAGTAAGGCAACCTATCCCTCGCACAGAGAGGAATCTAGCGAGGCGGGTCAGCAATTTCTCGCCTATTAACCCGACCTGGCCGCCAGCCTAGACCCCAAAAGCTTTCAGTCGCTTTGTGTTAAGTACTACTACTCAGGGAATCCTAAGTTAAATCAGGCAGCTTGGCCCCATCCCCAATCAGGTATGTTTACGGAGGAGCTCTGCTGGTTTGCACTTGATGGACTGGGGGAATGATTCTAACGCTGGGATGGTTTAGAGGGTCGGGAGAGCCAGCATCCGCCCCATTCGGCCAACGCCAGACATCAATCCTTTGTGATCACGCTAATAATCAAGCGATCGCGCTAATAATCAAGTGATCACGCTAATAATCAAGCTGACTGGATCTCAAACTTTAGGTTACGACCCCTCAGACCCATGCGACTCTTGCTGGTAGAAGACGACGAACTGCTCATTCGAGCGATGTCAAACCATTTGACGGCTCAGCACTATGCCGTTGATGTGGCCACCGATGGGGAAACGGGCTGGAGTTTTGCTCAGGCGATGACCTATGACCTGGTTGTGCTGGATGTCAATCTGCCCAAGCTCAATGGCTTCCAGCTTTGTCAACGGCTGCGCCAGTCGGGCTATCATCAGCCGATTTTGCTGCTGACGGCCAAAGGCGACAGCGCCGACAAGGTGACCGGGTTGGATGCTGGGGCGGATGACTATGTGGTCAAGCCCTGTACGGTGGAGGAACTGTCTGCCCGCATCCGGGCGCTGCTGCGTCGTCAGCAAATTCTGGTGCTGCCCGTGTTGGCGTGGAATGATCTCCGGCTTGACCCGGTGTCTTGCCAGGTGACCTATGCGGGTCAGGAAGTTTTGCTCACGGCGAAGGAATATAGTCTGTTGGAAGTGTTTTTGCGCCATCCGCAGCGAGTTTTTAGCAGCAGTAGCATTTTGGAGCGTTTGTGGGCATTTGAGGAGTCTCCAGGAGAAGAGGCGGTGCGGGCGTTGATGAAGCGACTGCGCCAAAAGCTCAGAACGGCTGGGGCTGGAGACGTGATTGAGACGCTGTATGGGCAAGGCTATCGCCTCAAGCCGCCGGATCACTCGCCGGGCGATCGCCCCTCTTCAGGCTCCGCGTCCGAAAGCGATCTTCGGGAAGCCGCCCTTGAGGCCTGGGAGCAATTTCAAGAACCGATGCTGGCACAGATTGCCTATTTGGATCAGGCTGTGGCGCTGCTGCGATCTAACTCGCTTTCAGCAATGTGCCGCGATGAGGCCGAGCAGGCTGCCCATCGGTTGGCAGGGTCGCTAGGCATGTTTGGCTTTCCCAACGGATCGCAGCTAGCACAGGAGATTGAGCGATTGCTGCAAACCCCCGACCGTCTGACCGAGTTGCCCCGCCTGTCGTCCCTGGTTGACCAGCTTCATCAGGTGCTTCAGGCTCCTCCCCAGGGAGGCGGCTTACTGGCAAACCCTGCTCAGGTTTTGAGTCTGGAAGTTCCTGCCGCTCCCCCAGAACCGCCGCTGGGGCTGCTGGCCATTCATGAGGATGCGTCATTTCTGCAACAACTGCGGCAGGCGGGGAGGCGCTGCGGTGTGGATGTGGAGAGCGCAACTTCGGTGGGGACGGCCAGGGCGGCGATCGCTCGGCAGGTGCCGGAGGCGGTGCTGCTCAGCCTACCAATTGTTAGCGCCACACCCGCAGGGCTGCAATGGCTAGAAGACCTGACAGCGCAGTTCCCTACCTTGCCTGTATTGGCGATCGCTACCAGTGATGACATGAGCGATCGCCTGGAAGTGCTGGGTCGCAGCCGCTGTCAGTTTGTATCGGGATCGGTGTCTCCTCGGCATCTGCTGGCCACTGTGCGCGATGTGGTTGCCTCCCATCGTCTGGCGGGTACTCGGGTGATGGTGGTGGATGATGACCCAACTATGCTGACAGTGCTGCGGCAAATGCTGACCCGCTGGGAGGTTCATCCTTACACCCTGAAACAGCCTGAGCAGTTTTGGGAAACCTTGAGTGCGATCGCGCCTGGTCTACTGATTCTAGATGTGGAAATGCCGCAGATTAGTGGTGTACAGATCTGCCAGGTCGTGCGCAGCGATCGCACTTGGGATCGCTTGCCGATTATCTTTCTCACAGGGCATCAAGATATGGCAACCATCCAGCAGCTTTTGAGCGTAGGAGCAGATGACTGCCTAACCAAACCCTTTACCGAAGCAGAACTTATCTCTCGCCTGTGCTACCGTCTAAGCCGCCAACGCCTCTCCCATAGCCAATCTCAGCCACGTTTCATTGACGAGTCAGAACTTACTTAGCAAAACGTACTACTAGGGGAGCCTCAGAGTTTTAAGCTCCTACTGCGTCAGCCTTGCTAAAGCCCTACTAAGATGAACAGGACTTACGCAGTTGAAACGAGTTCTGTAGATTCTGGATGATTTTTCGCGGGCTGTGCCCGCGAAAAATCATCCAACTGCGTAAGTCCTATTCGGATCGCTTATAGCGATAATCGCGGTCTTCATTGTCCTTTCCCGGTGACGCAATTTCTACGACCAGCGCCGGTGGTGGCATGTCCATCATCACAATGCTGCGACTGGCTCCTGACAGCGCCGCTGCTAATTCTTCAGACAGCACCATCAAATCAGGCACGCGCACCGTGGCCCGAGCGCCACTGACCACGATTTCTGTCCCCCGCCGCAGCCGCAGCACTGGCACAAACTGCATCAAAGCCCCAATCAAATACATGGCGATCGCATTGTTCAAATCGCTTTCGGAGGGCTTTTCCACCAGTTCTCCATCCACCAACTCATGCAGGCGATCGGTGCCATCGTCATAAGCTAAATACTCTGCCAGGGTTAACCGCTGAGTGGCTGCAACCATCTTTCCTTTGCCTGCCTTTCCCTTGCTTGCAATGAGCAAAAATCGCAGCACGATCCTAGCGTAAGTGGTTGGAACAGAAGCAATGCTTACTGCAATGTGGCAAAGCTGTGCTGGAAATGCTGTGCTGGCAAAAAGGTTATGAAATCGCAACGCAACGGCGACGGGATCTGAAGCAAATCGGAAGTTTCCGGCGATCCCCAGGATTCCGATGGTATTACAGGGGGAGAGTTTGGGTAATTGCGGAGGCGATCGCTACAAACTGTTACAAACCTCCTGCTGCCCAGCCAACCAGCGACTCGCATTAGTAGCTCTCACAAGTAGCTCTCACAAGTAGCTCTCACAAGTAGCTCTCACATTAGTAACTCAAGTAACTAGTAACTCAAGTAACTCACACTGGCGACTCACATTTTGAGGATTCATGAAACAGATTCCAGCCTCTCTTTTAACCCTCACCGCTGGCATTCTGATCACTTTGATCAGCCTGTGGGTGGGTCAGAACCACGGACTGCTGCCAGAGCAAGCGTCGGAAGCCGCCGTTCTGGTAGACGAGCTTTTTAATGTGATGGTCATGATTGCCACCGCGCTGTTTTTGGTGGTGATTGGGGCAATTTTGCTATTTTGCATTCGCTATCGCTATCGCCCCGGCGACGAGGGCGACGGCATTTTCGTAGAAGGCAACCTGCCGCTAGAAGCCTTCTGGACGGCGATCCCCGCTATTTTGGTGATCGGACTGGGGGTCTACAGCGTCCAGGTGTTTCAGGAAATGGGCGGCTTTGACCCTGGCAGCATTCACGCGGGGCACGGCATGATGGGCGGCGGCTCCATGTCGCACCAGATGCCGCAAATGCCGCAAAACTCGGTGGCGATGATGGCGCAGGCACCGGGAGATGGGGCGATCGCCACAGACGCGATGTCGGGCATGGTTGCCCAAATGCCGGAAGGCACAGACCCAGCCGTTGATCCCGTGCCTCGTTTTGGCTTTGGGGCAAACACGGCCGAGGAAGGACGCGCGCCCGACTTGGTGGTAAACGTGACGGGGATGCAGTATGCCTGGTTGTTCAACTATCCCAACAGCGGCATTATGACCGGCGAACTGCATGTGCCCGTGGGCAAAGACGTGCAGCTCAACCTGTCAGCTAAGGATGTGATTCATTCCTTCTGGGTGCCCCAGTTTCGCCTCAAGCAGGACGCCCTGCCGGGGCAATCTTCCGGGCTGCGGTTTGTAGCCAACAAGGTGGGCACCTATCCGGTGGTCTGCGCGGAACTCTGCGGCAGCTACCACGGCGGCATGAGAAGCCAGGTGATCGTCCACCCAGTCGAAGAGTTTGACGAGTGGCTCCAGCAAAACACTGTGGCTCAGCAGCAAAACTCAGCGCAGACCGTCGCGGTGAATCCGGCTGACCTGTCGGAAGGTGAGTACCTCGCGCCCTATGCCCAGGATATGGGTGTGGATGCTCAGGTGCTCTCCCAACTCCATCCGCGCTCTTAGACGCAGGTTTGCGCGCAGCATTCACTTAACCCTCCTAACCCGTTAATAAACTCGTATCCCTTTTTCGCGATGACTCAAGCACAAATCCCCCTCGACGACACAACGCTGCTCTCTGGGCAGGAGCATCACCCCATTCACAAACCCTGGAAGTGGTACGACTATTTCACGTACAACATCGACCACAAGGTGATTGGCATCCAATACCTGGTGACGTCGTTTGTGTTTTATCTGATCGGCGGGCTGATGGCGGTTGCCATGCGGATGGAGCTGGCCACGCCTGACCCTGATTTTGTCGATCCCAGCCTTTACAACGCGCTGTTGACCAACCACGGCACGATCATGATCTTCCTGTGGATTGTGCCGGCGGCGATCGGTGGCTTTGGCAACTACCTGATTCCGCTGATGATTGGGGCGCGGGACATGGCGTTCCCCAACCTGAATGCGATCGCCTTTTGGCTCAACCCGCCCGCTGGCTTACTCTTGCTGGGCAGCTTCTTCTTTGGCGGCGCACAGGCCGGCTGGACTTCCTATCCGCCGCTAAGCGAGATCACCGCCCCCGTTGCTCAGTCCATGTGGATCGGGGCGATCGTGCTGGTGGGCACGTCGTCGATTCTGGGCGCGCTGAATTTCATCGTGACGATTTTGATGATGCGCGTGCCCAGCCTGAGCTGGGATCGGCTGCCGCTGTTTTGCTGGGCGATTTTGGCCACGTCGGCGCTGGCGCTGGTGTCTACGCCCGTGCTGGCAGCGGGGCTGATTTTGCTGCTGTTTGACATTAACTTCGGCACGTCATTTTTCAAGCCCGATGAAGGCGGCAACATCATCATTTACCAGCACTTGTTCTGGTTCTATTCCCACCCAGCGGTGTATCTGATGATTCTGCCGATCTTTGGCGTCATGTCGGAGATTATCCCCGTCCACGCCCGCAAGCCAATTTTCGGCTATAAGGCGATCGCCTATTCCAGCCTCGCCATCTGCTTAGTCGGCCTGTTCGTCTGGGTACACCACATGTTTACCAGCGGCACTCCGCCCTGGATGCGCTTGTTTTTCACCATCTCCACGCTGATTGTGGCCGTGCCCACGGGGGTCAAGATCTTTAGCTGGGTGGCGACGCTGTGGGGCGGCAAGATCCGCTTTACTAGCGCCATGCTGTTTGCCGTGGGGCTGCTGGGCATGTTCGTGCTGGGCGGGCTGAGCGGCATCACGCTGGGTGTGGCTCCGTTCGACATCCACGTCCACGACACCTATTACATCGTCGCCCACTTCCACTACGTGCTGTTTGGCGGATCGGTATTCGGACTTTATGCCGCGATTTACCACTGGTTCCCCAAGATGACTGGCCGCATGATGAACGAAAAGCTGGGCCAGGTGCATTTCGTCATGACCTTCATCGGCGCAAACCTCACCTTCTTGCCGATGCACTCGCTGGGGATGCACGGAATGCCGCGCCGCGTCGCCATGTACGACCCACAGTTCACCGCGCTAAACAAGCTCTGCACCTTTGGCGCGTTCATGCTGGCGGCCTCGCTGATTCCTTTCCTGATCAACGCCATCTGGAGCTGGTCGCGTGGCCCCAAAGCCAGCGCTAACCCCTGGAACGCCCTGACGCTGGAGTGGACGACCGCTTCTCCACCGATCGTCGAAAACTGGGAAGTGCTGCCCGTGGTGACGACTGGCCCGTATGAGTATGGCATGAGCGAGGAAGAAGCAGCGGCAGTGGAGGGATGATGAGATAAGGGGATGAGGGGAGGCATATTTGTCCAAATCTCCTCACCTCCTCATCTCGCCCTCTCATCATCGCCCCTTCCTCACAGATCTAAACCCCGAAACCACCCAAACCATGACTGACGCAACTGCACCCACTGGGGCAGCGATCGCCCCTCAAGTTACCACCGAAGTCCAGGCAAATGATCATGCCCATCCCGATTTGCGGGTGTGGGGGCTTCTCACGTTCCTGGTTTCCGAATCGCTGATGTTTGGCGGATTTTTTGCCGCCTATTTAATGGTGCGCGGCGCGGCCAGCCAGTGGCCGCCCGAAGGCACCGAAGTTGAATTGTTGCTGCCTGCAATTAACACGGTCATCCTGGTGTCCAGCAGCTTTGTGATTCACCTGGGCGATGTGGCGATCAAGAAAAACGACATCGGCGGGCTGCGCAAGTGGTATGCCGTGACGGCGCTGATGGGTGCTGTGTTCTTGGTCGGGCAGGCCTATGAGTACGCGACGCTGGGCTATGGGCTAAGCAGCAATATTTTCGCCAATTGCTTTTACCTGATGACGGGCTTCCACGGGCTGCACGTGTTCATCGGGCTGTTGCTGATCCTGGGCGTGCTGTGGCGATCGCGCCGTGCGGGTCACTATTCCGACCACAAGCACACGGGCGTCGAGATGGCGGAAATTTACTGGCACTTTGTGGACATCATCTGGATTGTGCTGTTTGCGCTGCTCTACATCCTGACGCAATTCTCATAAGCGCGTCTCAGCCATCCGATCACCATTCCTGTTTGCTTCACCTCACCATACCCGCGCGCGGTTTTTCTCAATGAAAAGTCGCGCGTTTTTTTATCCTGCTGCTTAGCGCATTCTCTAGTCAAACGCTCCAGCAAGGTCATCATCAAGGCGCTCTGAAATTCCGCAATCATCAATGACAATCAGATCATCCGAACAGATGCCATAGAAGCGTTCTAGCGATCGCCCTTTCCCCGCTAAGGGAATGAGCAAAAGGCATCAGTCGTTTTTGCCTTCTATTTCCTTCTGTTTCTATGACGAACCAGGCAAAACCATTTCTACAGAACTCAGAAAGATTTTTCTGCGTCCTGCGCCAGACGCCTGCGCCAACCGTACCCACACCCGGCATAATGAGAGACTATTGATAGTTAAAGGCTGTCGATAGTCAGCCGATTTTCTTTAATCTTTGGGTATGCCCTTCACTTACTCCCGCACTGTCCGTTTCCAAGATACCGACGCGGCCGGCGTTGTTTATTTTGCAAATATTCTCTCGATGTGCCATGAAGCGTATGAAGCGTCTCTGGCCGCATCGGGAATCAATCTCAACGCTTTCTTCTGCTATCCCCGCATCGCGATTCCGATTACCCACGCAACCGTTGATTTTTTGCGGCCGTCTTTCTGTGGAGACGAGCAAAAGATCTACGTCACGCCCAAAAAACTCAAAGACAGCGAGTTTGAAATTGAGTACGAGGTGTTTACAGTCGAGCGAGTGGGCAAAGAGATTCCGGAGATTCAGGAAACCTGCGTTGCCCGTGCCTTTACCAAGCATGTCTGCATCGACAGCGCCCAGCGCAGCCGATCGCCCCTGCCGCTAGAGGTGATGAAGTGGCTCAGCCAGTGGAGCCGCGAGGGCGAAAAGGTGTTTGATGATCTGGAAACGCTGCTTTAAGTCAACATTGCCCAAACAACATTGCCCACACAATCTTGCCCACAATCTTGCCCACAATCTTGCCCAATCTTGCCTGGATCAAGGTGGATGACCTAGAAGGCGTTGCCGGGCCATGGGGGAGGCGCAGCTGGTGGCACTTTGGGCACGGGGCTGGGGGCGTAGGTCAAGCTGCCCAGCGGCACATCGGCACGCCCCATCGATGCAAAGCTGCTGATTTGCACAAAGCTGGGGGTAAACAGAAAAATGTGATCGCCCAGTCGCTCTTGATGTCCATCGACTGCATAGGCACCGCCAGCCACGTAATCGGCAGCCCGCTGGGCCTGGTCTGGCTCCATCAACCCCAGGTTAAGAATGACTGACTTGCGATCGCGCAAGGCTCGGACGGCTTGGGGAATTTCTTCAAAGGAGCGCGGCTCCATCAGCACCACTTCGGGCTGCTGCCCGGCGGCACGCGGCATCCCGACGACGTTATTGGGAAGGGCATTGTGGGGGGTGGCAGCCGTACCCCTACGGCGGGCGGGCGGCGGCGATGCCGGCTCAGCATAGGCGTCGGGATAGCCATAGGACTCGTCCTCAGCGGCATACCCCAAATCGTCGTACTCGGTTTCGTCGTACGGTTCGCCCAGTCCAAACACGTCTTGAATTCGCTGAAAGAAACTCATGGCTATTGGGGTGGCTGCTGGAGGAAGGTGAGAGGCGGAAAGGGGGCAAATGCGGCGATCGCGGCACGGGCGATCGCCGAACTGGGTTAACCCAACCCGAATTTAGTTCGCTTGTTCTATCTTAACCTGCGTCTCTGAAATGCTAAAGGGGGGTTGGTTCAAGTTTTATGACATCGGCTCTTCATTCCTACCACTCAATCTCTAAAACCCTGATTGACTGGCAGATTGACTGGCAGATTGACTGGCAGATTGACTGGCAGATTGACTGGCAG
>RFIF01000222.1 GCA_003695655.1 Cyanobacteria bacterium J069 | reverse complement strand
CCCCTGATCTCTAACCCCTGATCTCTAACCCCCTGCTCCCTCTCCCTTTCAAACCGCCTTTTAGACCCTAAAGAACGCTCATGGCTAGACAGTTAAACCTCTCCGGTGGGCAAGTGGTGCCCACGGCTCTGCATACCGAAGTGCAGCAGTCGTATCTGGAATACGCAATGAGCGTCATCGTGGGGCGGGCGCTGCCAGACGTGCGCGACGGACTCAAACCCGTGCATCGCCGCATCCTCTACGCCATGCATGAACTGGGCTTGACGCCCGATCGCCCGTTTCGCAAGTGCGCCCGCGTTGTGGGAGACGTGCTAGGGAAATATCACCCCCACGGCGACCAAGCGGTCTACGATGCGCTGGTGCGGCTGGTGCAAGATTTTTCCAGCCGCTATCCGCTGCTGGGCGGCCACGGCAACTTTGGCTCGGTGGACGACGACCCACCCGCCGCCATGCGCTACACCGAAACGCGCCTCGCCCCCATCAGCCACGACGCAATGCTGGCGGAAATTGGCGAATCCACCGTCGATTTCACCGCTAACTTTGATAATTCGCAGCAGGAGCCAGTCGTGCTGCCGGCTCAGTTGCCAGTGCTGCTGCTGAATGGCTCTTCGGGGATTGCCGTAGGCATGGCCACCAACATCCCACCCCACAACCTGGGCGAAATTGTCGATGGGCTGGTGGCGCTGATCGACAACCCCAACCTGTCCGATGAGGCGCTGTTTGCGCTGATTCCGGGGCCCGACTTTCCCACGGGCGGCGAAATTGTGGGCACGGAGGGGATTCGGGATGCTTACACGACCGGGCGCGGCAGCATTTCTATGCGGGGCATTGCCCAGTTTGAGGAAATTCAGCCGGGGCGCGGGCGACACCGCCGCTCAGCCATTATCGTGACGGAGCTGCCCTTCCAGGTGAATAAGGCCGCCTGGATTGAAAAGATGGCGGATTTGGTCAACCAGGGCCGGATTGAGGGCATTCAGGATATCCGCGATGAGAGCGATCGCGACGGGATGCGCGTCGTCATTGAGCTAAAGCGCGAGGTCAATGCCCAGCGCATTTTGAACCAGCTTTATAAAATGACGCCGCTGCAAAGTAATTTTGGGGCGATTTTTCTGGCCCTGGCAGATGGGCAACCGCGCCAGATGCCCCTGCGAGAGCTGTTGCAACACTTCCTCACCTTCCGCGAGGAGACGCTGACCCGCCAGTATGGCTATGAGCTAGACAAAGCCGAAAGCCAGAGCCACCTGCTAGAAGGGCTGCTGCGAGCGTTGGCCAACCTCGACCGGGTGATCGACATTCTGCGCCATGCGCCGGACGGTTCGACGGCAAAGGTGCAGTTTCGTGAGGAGTTTGACTTTAGCGATCGCCAGTGTGACGCGATTCTGTCTATGCCGCTGCGCCGCCTCACTGGTTTGGAGCAGCAAAAACTCCAGACCGAGTTTGAGGAAATCGCCGCTCGCATGCAGGAACTCCGCAACCTGCTGAGCAATCGCCGCGAGTTGCTGAAGTCTCTCAAAAAAGACCTGCGCGCCCTCAAGAAAAAATTTGCCGACCCCCGCCGCACCCGCCTGCAAACGGAAACGGAGCGCGCCGAGGAAGCCGAAACCCTAGCGGAAATTGCCGAAGAGGTCATCGAGGAAGAAGTCGTGCTGGAGTTTACCCAGCGTGGCTATGTGCGGCGCTCCACGCCCAAAGCCTTTGATCGGCAGCAGGCTAAACAATCTGAAATTTCACCCCAAACGCTGATCGATAGCGAAGACCCAGCGTTACAAACCGAGTCTGCCCTAACAACGCAAGAATTGCTCGTGCTGACTCGCAGCGGCAAGGCCTACACGCTCAAAGTCAGCGACATCCCGCCCACCTCTCGCCAGTCTAGAGGCACGCCTCTAGTAACGCTGCTGCCGCCGAAGGTTCAAACAGGTGAAGATGCGATCGTGGCGCAGTTTGTGCTGGCTCCCGAGTTTTTGGAAAGCCTGGATCTAGTGATGCTGACATCGCAAGGGCGGATCAAGCGAGTGCCACTGGCGGAATTCACCAACCTGACGGGGCGAGGACTCACAGCCCTGAAGCTGAAGGATGGCGATGCGCTACAGATTGCATTGCTGGCGGCTGAGGGTGAACAGCTCGTGCTGGCAACAGCAAGCGGACGGATGCTCCGCTTTGAGATCAACGAGGATCAGCTTCCGGTGCAAACTCTCACTACTCAAGGGCTGCAAGCGATTCGTCTGGGCAAACAGGAAACCCTAGCGGGCTGCGTGGCGCTGACGGCTCAAGACGAGATGCTGTTGATTTCTCGCGAGGGCTTTGGCAAGCGGCTGCCGATTCGCAGCCTGCGTTTGGCCAATCGGGGCGACCTGGGTCAGGCGCTCCAGTTTATTGCCAAGACGGATGCCATCGTGGGCGTTGCGCCGGCCTATGCCGAAACCAGTGTGACGGTGTTAACGAGTGGCGATCGCCTGGCCCGCATTCCCACTGAGTCCTTCCGGGTGAGCAATGCGGGCGGCGAAAAGCTGCTGAAACTGTCCAAAAATGAACACATCACCGCCCTCATCCCAGCACTATTGTCGGCTGAAGATGAGAGTGGTGATGCGCTTTGAAATTAACCCAAAAATGAGCCAACCCGTAAAAACCTGCCGCCAGATTTTCACGGCGACAGGCTTTGCAGCAGTGTTATGTGCATCGTTATATGCGTCACATGCTGCGATGCGGGCTATGCGTCAGGCAAAGGCCAGACTATCAGCGTGAGATCTCCGCTCTAAGAATGGACTGCTGCCACTTCAGCAGGAGCCATCCATGCCCGCACCGTATCCGCAATTTGCGGCCCGGTCAGCCCCAGGCTGCTCATCGACTGCTCCGGCTTGGCATGATCTACCAGGATATCGGGCACACCCAGGCGCTTGGTCGGCACGGCCACACCCGCATCCAGCAGCGCCTCCGCCACCGCCGAGCCAAAGCCACCCATCAGGCAGCCTTCCTCCAGCGTCACCACCCGCCCAGTCTGCTGCGCCAGCGGCACAATCAGCTCCTTATCCAGCGGCTTGGCAAAGCGGGCATTCACCACGGTTGCCTCGATGCCATGCTCACTGAGGATTTCGGCCGCTTGCATCGCGGGATAGACCATCGTGCCATAGCCCAGCAGCAGCAGGTCATCGCCCTGGCGCAAAATCTCCGCCTTGCCAATGGGGAGCGGTTCCCAGCCTTCTTCCATCAGCGGCACGCCCTGACCGCTGCCGCGAGGATAGCGGAGGGCGATCGGCCCGTCGGTGTGGTTCACTCCGGTGACGATCATCCGCTGAAACTCGGCTTCGTCTTTCGGAGCCATTAGCACCATGTTGGGAATGCAGCGCAGGTAGGCGATGTCGTACATACCCTGGTGGGTGGGGCCGTCTGCGCCGACGATGCCCGCCCGATCGAGACAGAAGAATACGGGCAGATTTTGGATGCACACGTCATGCACAATCTGATCGAAGGCGCGCTGGAGGAAGGTGGAGTAGATCGCCACGACAGGACGCATCCCTTCGCAGGCCAAGCCCGCTGCCAGCGTTACGGCGTGCTGCTCAGCAATGCCCACGTCCATATACTGCTTGGGCAGCTTTTGCTGGAGTTTGTCTAGCCCCGTGCCCGTGGCCATAGCGGCGGTGATGCCGACGATTTTGGGGTTGTTTTCTGCCAGCTTGACCAGGGTGTGGGCAAAAACTTTAGAATAGTCGGCAGGCTTGGGCTTGTTGGAGGGCTTGGCTTTGCCCGTAGCCAGGTCAAAGGGCGACTGGGCGTGGTAGCCGACCTGGTCATTTTCGGCGATCGCATAGCCCTTGCCCTTGGTCGTAGACACATGCACCAGCACTGGCCCTTGAATCTTGTGTGCCTGGGTAAAGGTGTGAATGAGTTCTTCCAGGTTGTGTCCATCCACCGGGCCCATGTAGGTAAAGCCCAGTTCCTCAAACACTGCGCCGACCTTGGGCACTGCCAGCCGCTTCATGCCTTCCTTGACCCGCTGAAGCTCCGGCGTCAGAGAGTCGCCCACAAAGGGGATATGCTTAAACTGCTCCTCCAGGTTGTCCGTCAGGAACTGCATCGGCGGGCTAAGGCGCATCTTGTTGAGATAGCGGGGAATCGCGCCGACGTTGGGTGAAATCGACAT
>RFIF01000221.1 GCA_003695655.1 Cyanobacteria bacterium J069 | reverse complement strand
GTTTTGGGCCTTTGGGAGAGGGGCGATCGCCCTGAGATCCTGAACCTGAGCATATTGCCCGATTCCCAGACCGGCTAGCAGCGCTGCTCCCCGTGCCGAAGCTGCGCCTAGTTCGGTGCTGAGTAGCGGCCGCTGAAGTATGTCGGCCAGCAGTTGTCGCCAGGCAGGATGCAGGCTGCCGCCGCCCGCCAGCCGCAGCTCTGCTGGCTCGGCTCCCGTTGCCTGGAGGGCGGCAAAGCCCTGTCCGATTGCCAGGGCGACCCCTTCCAAAGCAGCGCGGGCTAGGTGGGCGCGCGTGTGGTGTAGTCCTAGCCCAATCCAGGCTCCGGTGGGAGTTGGGTCGAGGTGGGGCGTGCGCTCTCCGGCGAGGTAGGGCAAGAAAATCAGACCCTCGCAGCCCGGCTGGACGGTGAACGCGGCATTGTATAAATCAGCCCAGCTCAAACCCAGGATGTGTCGCACCCACTCTAGCGCCAGCCCAGCATTTTGCATGGCAGCGAGGGCATACCACTGATGGGGCAGCGCTGACTGAAACAGGTGTGTGCAGCCTTGGGGATCAAAGGTTGGGCGATCGCGAATTATGGTAATTTGCGCCCCTGTGCCGACTGTGAGCTGGCAAAGCCCCGCCTCGATCAGGCCGCTACCCAGCAGGGCGGCAGCGGTGTCGGCGGCTCCAGCCACAACGGGTAGGTTGGCAGGTAGCCCTAAATGGCGGGCGGCGGCTGGGGTTAGCGTGCCAGCGATCGCCCCAGATGCCACAATCGGTGGCAGCCAGTCGGTG
Organism: Cyanobacteria bacterium J069; assembly: GCA_003695655.1. GTDB lineage: Bacteria > Cyanobacteriota > Cyanobacteriia > Elainellales > Elainellaceae > Thermoleptolyngbya. The sequence continues at coordinate 2,848 of RFIF01000221.1, read as the reverse complement.
CGGAGGTGGAGGGCGTCGATTAGGGCGATCGCCCAGTCCCCTGCGGCCACGTCATACATCAGCGTACCCGACGCATCCGATGGCTCGGTGGCGACCGTTCCTGTCAACCGCAGCCGCAGCCAGTCCTTGGGTTGCAGCGCCCAGCGAGCCGGGTGATAAACCTCCGGTTCCCACTGCCGCAGCCACAGCAGACTCGGCCCGGCCATGCCTACCGTCGGCGGGTTGGCCAGGGGGTTTAGCTGGTCTATTCCCAGCACTTGGTAGTGAGCCAGTTCATTGTGCGATCGCCCATCTGCCCAGAGAATCGCCGGCCGCAGCGGCACCCCGCCCGCATCGCACATCACCACGCCATGCATTTGTCCCGACAGCCCGATGGCTTGCACCTGCTTGGTGTATTGCTGGGTGGCTTGGCGGACGGCGATCGCTACGCCCTGCCACCAGTCCTCCGGGTCACTTTCAGCCCAGCCTGGATGCGGCGCGCTGACCGCGTAGGGGTAGGATGCTTCACCCATCACGGCACCATCAGCCGCCATCAGCAGTGCCTTAACTGCACTAGTTCCCAGATCAATTCCCAGCAGCATAGGGGCAGGGGTAGAAGAATCATCGGTAAGGGGTCACAGGGGGCGAGATGACAAGCAGAGCAAATCTGTAGGACTGTCTAAATCCACGTTACTTTAATTGAGTAGATCGCATCCTTATCCGTATTGCTGCCGGATCGCGGATTGTGCTGCGGGGTCTGGCAGCCCCCCACCAAAAGGCAGCGTGGTAGCCAATGAAACCGCAGAGGTCTGTAAATGGTATGCCTGCCAGAATCAAGGAACTTGCCTTTGGCACAAGCAGTCTGCTAACTCGTCTCACTTACCTGTAGAATGAATCCAAAATTTGGCGTAGGTGATGCCAGAGCGAAATCCTAGAAAGCAGCGTGCTGCGATCAATCAGGATAGATCTTGATGACCCAAACCAGCCCCAAATCAAGTTCCATTTGGGCCTGTAACTAAGGAGTATTGAGCAGAGATGAGGTCACTATTTCAACGGAGTGCGGCGATCGCAGTCGCAGGTGGCATCGCGCTGACGGGTCTTTTGGCCGGTAGCCTGCGGGTGCTGGCGCTGACCACTGAGCAAGTCGTAGAGCGATTGCGTCCAGTGCCGGTTTTTGCGGTCACTGATGCTGACGGTACCCCCCTGGTTGCCTCAACAGGAGAAGGTGAAGACAGCAGCCCGGTAGCGGGTGTGTTCATTAGCCGTCAAGACGCGCAGCAATTTCTGGAAGGGTTAAAGTCTCGCGATCCGAATATTGGTAACACAGTACAGGTGACGACGGTTTCGCTTGCAGAAATTTTTGAACTGGCCGTGCGTCAGCAGAATGTTGAAGATGCGCTGCGATTCTATTTTGTGCCGATGCGTCAGCAGGTAGAATCTGCCCGCACGGTGTTGCAGCAAAATCGGCAAAACCCTGAAAACTTTGAAGGGGTGCCCCTATTCTTTTTGGAGTCTACCCAGGAAGGCGGCGGCTATCTAACGATTCAGCAAGGCAACCAGCGCGTTATTCCGATTTTCTTTACTCAGCAAGACTTGCAGGCAATGCAAACTCGGATTACGCAGCAGGAGCCTAGCCTCTCCGGTCGGACGCGAGTGCAGGTTACGAGCTTAGAGACGCTGATTCAAATTCTGCAAAGCAGCGACGATCCGGATTTGAATCAGGTGGTTTTGGTGCCGCCCCGCGAAACGCTGGAATATATTCGGACGTTGCAGCCGACCGGGCAAAATGGCAGTCGCCCTGGTAACGCTCCGGCGGCTCAGCCGGCCCGAGGCGGCGCTAACCGCTAGTGACGGCGGCAGAGACGGCGGCAGAGACGGCGGCAGAGACGGTGGCAGAAACGGTGGCAGAAACGGTGGCAGAAACGGTCGCGGGCGATCGCCTCTGGCAGTGGCGGCAGCAGTCGCGTCAGGCAGCGATCGCCCACCAAATAGACCCTGCCGAGGTCGATTGGCTGTTGCATCATGCTGCGGGCGTGGAGCCGTTGCTGCTAAAGCTGGGGCCGCCCGCCGATCGGGCGATCGCCCTGCGCCGTTCGCTCGCCGACCTGACGCAGCTTTGGACAGAACGACTCCACGCCCGCACGCCCGTGCAATATTTGGTGGGGTCGGTTCCCTGGCGCGAGTTTGACCTGGCGGTGTCTCCGGCCGTGCTGATTCCGCGCCCTGAGACAGAGCTGCTGATTGATCTGGCGCTGGCCGCCGCTGCCCAACAGGGTTTGTCCACGCACTTGCCGCACCACTGGGCAGACTTGGGGACGGGCAGCGGGGCGATCGCCCTTGGTCTGGCGACAGCGTTTCCCACGGCCACGGTTCATGCGGTGGACGCAAGCGGGGATGCAGCGGCGATCGCCCGCCAAAATGCCGAAGCCACCGGGCTAACCTCACGCATCCAGTTTTATCAAGGCTCCTGGTTCGAGCCGCTGTCCAGACTTGCGGGTCAGCTCCAGGGCATCGTCTCCAACCCGCCCTACATTCCCACCTGCGACCTCGCCAGCCTTGATCCAGAAGTTGCCCAGCATGAACCCCCCGCCGCCCTCGATGGCGGCCCCGACGGGCTAGACTGCATTCGCCACATCGCCCGCAGCGCCCCGCACTATCTCCAGCCAGGCGGCATCCTGCTCCTGGAAATGATGGCCGGTCAAGCCGCCGCTGTCACCCAAATCTTGGCTGCAACAGAGGAATACGCTGAAATTCAGATTTATCCGGATCTTGCAGGCATTGAGCGCTTTGCACTGGGCGCGTTGAAGTGACGGGGTGTTGGAGTGACGGGGGTGATGAGGTGTTTTTTCCTGACCCCTGACCCCTGACC
>RFIF01000220.1 GCA_003695655.1 Cyanobacteria bacterium J069 | reverse complement strand
GGCGAACGGGCGGCTTGGGTGGTTTGGGCGGCGTCAGCGGGATGTGCGTTGTTGATGGACTGGCAGCTTCGCCAGTAGCGGTTTCTGAGGATATCTGAGGTGTTTCTGGGGAGGTGGAATCGAGAGCGGGCGAGTCTGGTGGCACCGTCGGGACATCGGTCGGTAGTGTGGGGGCGGAAGTCTGATTCATATCGGTCTGTGCTGGTGAAGATGATTCAGGCGCAGGTGATGCCTGAGAGGACGGTTCATTGGGGGACGATGATGACCCGGAAGACTTAGACGACTGAGCGCGCGAAGAACTCATGCAACCTCCTTCTTATTGCGGGAACCCATCCACCCGCAAACGCTGGCTGATGATGCCAGTGAAACAACAAGCGGAGCACTAGGAAATTAAACACTAGGTTAACATCCAGGCTGATGCTGGCTGCCAGTCTTGATGGGCTTTTTATCTGGCGAAGTCCGCAGACCTGAGTGGTGAGCGCTACCGGTTGGGGGCCGGTTTCCCCCAGTTTACTCAAGACAGCCACAGCAAGCGCCTGCCCACCGCCGTGCGTTAGGCATCTTATCCTCTAATGGTCTATACAGGGGCGATCGCCCATAATCAGGGATTTCTGACGAAAAAATGCGGTTGGGGCGATCGCTTTCTCCGGCTGATGTTTTGTCCGGCTGATGTTTTGCATGTTGGATCATAATGGAATGGCATTCGGTTCGGTATTGACCATTTCGTAGTTGAGTTTGGGGTTGGCCGTGTTTGATAAGCGCAATCGCTGGATTGTCAACGGAGTGATGGCGATCGCCGCCTTTGCCTTTTTGGCGCTCCTGTTCGTACCGTTCATAACGGCGTTTCAGTCTGGCAATGCAGGGCGTCCGGGAGCGTCGCCCAGCGCCTCGCCAGGTGCTTCGCCCGCTGCCCAGCAGGCCGAGCTAGCAGACCAGGCGCGGGGCTATGAGCTAGTGCTGCAACGAGAGCCAGACAACCAGACGGCGCTACGGGGGCTGCTGGAGACTCGCATTCGCCAGGGCGATGTCCAGGGCGCAATTGAGCCTTTGGAAAAGCTAGCCAGGCTGAACCCCGACCAGAGTGACTATACGGTGTTGCTGGCTCAGGCGCGGCAGCGGGTGGGCGATCGCGAGGGTGCTGCCCAGGCCTATCGCAGCATTTTGGATACGCAGCCGGGCAACGTGAACGCGCTACAGGGCTTTGTAGACCTGATGCTGGAGGAGCAGCGCCCAGAAGCGGCTGTGAGCCTGCTGCAAGACACGCTGCGCACCGCTGACGAAACCAATGGCGTCGCGCCCGGCAGCGTCGATGTGGCGTCGGTGCAACTGCTGCTGGGGCGGGTCTATGCTCAGCAGGGCAGAACCCAGGAGGCGATCGCCCTCTATGACCAATCGATGCAGCAAAATGCGCTAGACTTCCGTCCAGTGCTGGGCAAGGCCATTGTGCTGCAAACCGCCGGACGCACCGAAGAGGCCAGGCCCCTGTTTGACAGTGCCGCCGCCCTTGCCCCTGCCCAATATAAGGATCAAATCAATCAGCTCGCAGCGGGGGGTACTCAGGCAGAAGCGGCTGATCCATCTTTAAATGCGGCCCCCTCTGCTGCGCCGACGGGCGTCACGCCCCTGCCAAGCCCCGAACCCAGCCCTGAATCTAGCCCGGCTGCCCAAAGCAGTCCCTCTTCTCCGTCCCGCGTGACGGGCAATCCCTAATTTCAACCGTCTTCAAACAATCTATGAATTTTTGCAGCGACAACGTGACCGGAGCCTCGCCCGAAATTCTGTCTGCGCTGATTGCCGCCAATGGCGGAGCCGCGATGCCCTATGGCGATGACGAGATGACGCAGCGGCTTCAGCAGCAGTTTGCCACCTTGTTTGAAACGGATCTGGCGGTGTTTCCAGTGGCAACGGGTTCTGCCGCAAATGCCCTGGCGCTGTCAGTGGTGACGCCGCCCTATGGCGCAATCTATTGCCACACCGAAGCTCATATCAACGTGGATGAGTGCGGTGCGCCAGAGCTGTTTACGGGCGGTGCCAAACTGGTGACGCTGGCGGGTGAGAATGGCAAAATCACGGCCGAGGGGCTGGCGCAGGCGCTCGAAGCTGCCGGCATTGGCTTTGTTCACCACGTCCAACCCGCTGCCGTCAGCATTACCCAGGCCACTGAGGCGGGCACCGTGTATACGCTGGCGGAGATTCGGGCGATCGCCCAGGTGGCTCATCACTACGATCTGCCGCTGCATCTAGACGGGGCGCGGTTTGCCAATGCGCTGGTGAGCCTGGGCTGTACACCTGCCGAAATGACTTGGCGGGCAGGCGTGGATATCGTCTCTTTTGGAGCGACCAAAAACGGGGCGATCGCCGCTGAAGCGGTTCTGTTCTTTAATCCGCAGCAGGCGCAAAGCTTTGCTTACCGACGTAAGCGCGGTGGACACCTGTTCTCCAAAATGCGCTTTCTCTCAGCCCAGTTGGCAGCCTACCTCTCCGACGATCTCTGGCTGCGTAACGCTACCCACGCCAATCGCATGGCCAGGCGGCTAGCAGACGGGCTACAGCAAATTCCTGGTATTTCTCTGTGCTATCCGGTCGAAGCGAACGAGCTATTTGTCCGGTTTCCAGATGCGGTGCTGCACGGACTCCAGGCAGACGGCTTTCGCTTTTATACCTGGGAGGCAAATGGCGGTTCGATGGTGCGCCTGGTGACGGCGTTCAACACGGCCGAGGCGGATGTGGAGGCGTTCTTGAGCGCGGCGGGTCAGCACAGCCAGACAGCAGCGAGTGAGGCGATCGCGCCACTAGCTTCAAGCCTATCTTGAGCCTGTCTGCAAGCCTTTAATATCTGGAGGGACTGCTGCCAGCGCAACCTATGCCCGGACTGGCACTTGCATTGCAAACCCCTAGAAGCGTCAAGTCAGGACATGCCATTTGGGACATGCCATTTGGACATGCCACTTGGGGAGCGCAAGCTTCTTGACCCAAAAGAATTGACAGGTGAGGCGGTCAAAATACTCGAGACATGCCATTTGGGGAGCGCAAACTTCAGAGATTTAGCCAGAGATTTAGCAGGCCCGGTAAGACGCAGAGCTAGACGACCCTAAAACGTGCTGTCGGATCGAGCAGGTGCGGACAGGGGGAAAAATCGTTTCTCCATTCACCTCGACGCCGACGGCACCCTCAATGCCCAGCGCCAGCGCCACGAGTTCGTGTTTGACCTGCGGCGTCGCAAACCGACCCGTCAGGACGACGATCGCCCCGCGCTGGCTCACCTGCACCCCTACCAAATCTTCCGCACCGCAATACTGTCGGAAGCAATGCTCCACTCGCTTAGACAGCCCGCTGTAATCATATTCACCGCATAGCCCAACGCGCTCTGGCGGAATCCGTCGCAGTAGCGGCAGCAAGGAAGGCCTTGAAGACGATCCACAGACCTCTTGGCTCTGGTTTTCATCTGGCTCTGAAACATATTGCCGTAAGTTCATCTTGAATTGATGCCACCTCAGGAGTTTTCAAAGCCAAGACATCAACAGGGAAACACACAGGGGAAACACACAGGGGAAACACACAGGGGAAACGCACCGAGAAAACAGACCAGGAAAATACCCAGATCAAAACAGCGCCAATCAACCGAGCATTTGCGAAATCGCATTTGCAAAATCGCGCTCAGCATACGCGGAATCGCGAAGGACGGACGGATTGGAGCTGTCGAGTTTAACCCTCAGGAGGGTTTTGGAACTCTGCTCTGGGCATATAGCCTGAGAAAAAGGTGCTTAGAAAAAATTTCAGAGACTTTTCAGAAACTTTGTTTTATCCGTATTTTAACTGAAGCTGCCTTACAACCTATACATAACCATACCGTGTACTCCGCAATAAATCAACTATTTTAAGTATCTTTTATCACATCATCTGTGGCGCTTGCGAATTTTCTGGATTTGATTCCGTAAGATTACGCGGTTTAGAGCTTACAGGTTCAACTCAGTTGGGCACGACTGCACCAGCCCTCAGTAAGTTCCCGCAGCACCGAGTGCTGCAAAAGAAAACTCAGAGCAGTTTCTATGCAGAAAGTTTAGGGATTGAGATATGAGAGCGCAGAGTCCAGGCTTGAAATCCTGGCTATGCCAAGCGCTGCCTGTTTCTAATCGCTGTTGCGATCAAGCGAGAGGAGCTGATTGACCACATCGCCTATGGTTAGAGCTACAGGCTGAGCAGGGGAGATTTCGGTCGGTGCAGCAGTCGTCGGTGGAGATGATGCGGAATTGAGGGCGATCGCCTGCTTCACGGCCACCATCCGACGAGCCTGATCGCGAGTGACCCCTTCTGTGGTGTTGCCCAGCCCTGGCGCATTCCAGCGCTGCGTGTCGGGGTCGAGAAAGGCGCGAGTGCGGGCCCAGAGAATCGCTTCTTCGCCGTGCAGACCCTGCTGGCGAGCTTCGAGTAGGCGATCAAGATAGCCACCCCGACTGAGAGCCGCTCGTGGCGACTGGTTCGCCAGGTCGATGCCGTTGATCTGCTCAGCCAGACTCAGCTCTAGCCCCAGCTGGGCGGCCCCCTGCTGAAGCTGGCTTGCCTGTTTCTGGAGCCGCTGGAGCTGTTTGCGGTCAGCCTCGGCGGGCGAGTCTGCCCCATGCTGATAAGAAAAGGTGCCCAGATTCCACACACCGTTGCCCGGATCGACATGCCCCTGGTAAGCGGCGGTATAGTTCCCTTGGGGAGTGCGGGTGCCTTCGGCGCTGCCCACGGCGATCGCCACTAGAGACTCTGTTCCCCCCGAAAATGCCGCCTGGAGGACTGCGGGCAACTCTCCGGCTGGCGTGGCGGCAGCGGTCGCAGCCGAGATGGGAGCGATCGCCGACGCTGGCACTGCATCCAGCTCAAAGCTGAGAGCGTGATTTTCTAGCGGTTGGGGAGCCAAATCGGGCGCATCGAGCGGCGGTGGTGCTTGCCCCAGAGATGCCGTCAGTGGCAAGGCGGCTGGCGGCGATGCGGCTGGCGGCGATGCTACCGCTTCAGCCGCCGGCACAGGGGGATCTGCCTGCGTCGGCGGGGGCGGTAGCCTGAGTTGCTCGGCATTGCGACCTTTGCCGAGGGGCGGTTGGGTCGCCTGGGGGGGAACGGCAAGGGGCGCAATCCTCAGTTGAGAACTGGCTTGGGGACTGGCTTGGGGACTGGCTTGGGCGCTAGATGGGTCAGCCGGGGCAATTATGTCAGCGGACTGTGGGGCCAGCGAGAGCGTCACCGCTGGGCCATCCGGGGCTGCGGGGGACAGGTCTAGCGACAGCACGGGCGGTACAGCGGCGATCGCCGTTTGGTGGATTAGCAGCCCCGCCAGCAGCACTGCTGTAGAACGACTGAGCAGCGTGGTCAAGTGAGGGCGATCGGATACAGGCGATCGATCGATGTGGAGGGTCAAAGACTTTCCCGGCACGCTGCCGTCTGCGATAGTGTCCGCAAAAGTCAGCGGATAGTCGCCGACGATGTAGCCCAGGATTGCAAGTTCTGCCATGCGCTTGATCTCGGTCTGTCAGGGAACAGTATTTGTACAGTCAGGACTTACGCAGTTGAAACGAGTTTTATAGATTCTGGATGATTTTTCGCGGGCGTAGCCCGCGAAAAATCATCCAACTGCGTAAGTCCTAACAGTATTTGTTAAGTCAGCTTTGGGGGCGGGGTTGCCGCCGTCTAGCGTTGGAAAAGCCAGTTTTTGCGCGAAGACTCAGGGATTGTGGGCGACGGGCGATCGCAGCAGGCGCTCCAGCAGGCTGGTAGACGGCTCGACCATGGCCCAGCGGCCATCGGTCTGCTTCCGCAGGGCCGCAAAGTGCAGCGCCTCGCTCCGCCCTAGCGCCTGACCCTCGCTTACCCTGCCCAGGCTAGATTGCCGCAGGCCGCAGAGCCGCAGCAGATAGGCGGGCACTTCCGGACTCGAAAACACCACGCAGTCGCCCGCAGTCGGCTGCACCTGTCCATCAAAGGGCGCGTAAACTTTGCCGCCTGCCAAGTCGATGGAAATATCGCCCAGACCCGCCAGCACGCGATGACCCGCGATCGCCCGCCCCGGCTGCAATGCCCAGGCCTGCTGGATCGACACACTGCGTAAACTGGGCGCGTCTGGCGGCGTGCGACAGCCCCCCAACGCAAGCGTGAGTATAGTAAGAGCGATCGCTCCCCGTTGCCAAAAGCAGCGCCGTTTTCGCTCGTCTTGCAGCATCAGTATCCGCCGACGCACCTGCAACCTACTTCTTAAACACAAAGTCATAGCCGGCATACTCATTGCCCTCATACAGCACGACAAACCAGGTCTGCGGGTCAAACGCCAGCGGATAGGCTTCGCGGTCAGCGGGGACGCCAGCCCGAATTTCGACTTGCGGCAGCCGACAGTAAGGCTCACTGATCACCGCTTTGACCTGGTCACGACTGCTGCGTTCAGGAATACTGAGCAGTTGCGAGAGCTTGTCGCGATGCAGCACCGACTGCGACTGCACCACTTCCAGACATTTGTTATTAACGGGTTTGGGTCGTCGTGCGCCGCCCAAATCGGTCATCAGCATGGCCAACATCAGCAGCGACCCGCCCATCACCAGATAAGAAGCGGGGTTTTTACGTTCGGGTCTACGGCGCTTCATCGTTTCCTCCTTCGCCAACCAGCATGAAGCAAGACAATACGATCAACAGCCAGGCCGCTCCTAGCAATACGCTCATGGTGTG
>RFIF01000219.1 GCA_003695655.1 Cyanobacteria bacterium J069 | reverse complement strand
CAGTTGAAACGAGTTTTATAGATCTCTGGATGATGTTTCGCGGGCGCAGCCCGCGAAACATCATCCAACTGCGTAAGCCCTACTACGGTTAACGCATGAAAGAAACAACGGTGACGGTTTACACCACACGCAGCATCCTTCAATTTGCGGCTTATCATGGCGCAGATCCTGGAGAAATCTGTACGGCGACCGGGCTTGATCCGGAAATGCTGACCATGCCCGATGAGCGAATTCCAGGGTCGCTTCATGCTGCCGTGTGGCGAGAAGCAGTGAAGCAAACGGGTGATGAAAACCTGGGGCTGCATCTGGGCGAGGCGTTCAATTTAGCAACCTTCGGCACAGTGGGGTATATCTTAATCAACTGCCAAACGCTGGGAGAAGCCTTTGAGAAATTAGTTCGCTATGACCATCTGTTTTGCCAGAGCGCTGAGTTTTGCGTTTCGGTCTCCAACGGGATGGTTTTTTTTGACTGTGATTACCACATGACGGGTAGCTTGCAACACCCCATAGTAGAAGAACGGCGCTACGCCGTGGAGTGTACCTTTGCATCGTCGCTCAAGGCAACCCTAGACTTGACAGGAAAACCCCTGCCTCTCTCAGCCGTCTGGTTTCAACATACGCCACCTGAAAATATTGCAGAATACAAGCGGATTTTTCAAACAGACTTACAGTTTTTAAGACCGAACAATCGCCTGATTTTTGATGCAAGCTGCCTTGATTGGCCGATTTTATCTAGCAACCCAGCGCTGCTGCCGATGTTTGAGCAATACGCACAGGTGGTGTTGCAAGACACGCATTTTAATAAAAACTATATGCAGCAGGTCAAGCAGGCGATCGCCCACCAACTCACCGGAGACTTGCCAGCCATTGGGGCGATCGCCCAAGAGCTAGCCATCAGCGTCCGCCATTTGCAGCGCGAGCTAAGGGCCGAAGGCACCTCATTTCAAAAGCTGCTGGATGCAACCCGCAAAGAATTGGCGTTGCAGCATCTCAAAAATCCCACCGTGCCCATTCATGACATTGCGTTTCTGTTAGGATTTTCGGAACCGAGCACCTTTAATCGTGCCTTCAAACGCTGGACTGGCAGCACTCCTAGAACCTATCGATTGAGCAAAGACAGCGTCAATCCATCTCAAAAACTCACCTCATCCACCGCGATCGAAGCAAGTTAAAGAATTCAAATTCACCCTTTGCCGCCCAAAACTTAAGGCTGCATGGATGGAAAACAGGTTCCAAGACATACAGCCTTAAATAAAGAAACTTCTTCAAATCAAGATGCCACGAGAGCAAAGATTACTCGGAAATGGACTCAATCTTTTGCTTGATTTTCTCAGTGATCGTTTCTAGCGAGGGGGCAAATTCTTCTTTCTTCTTCAGACCAATTTTGATCTTTTCAGCAATCTCTTCGACAGTGGGAACCGTGCCATCTGCATCAGGAGCAATTCCCTTCGCTTTCACCTTCTCGGCAATCTCTTCAGCCGTCGGAGCAAACATTTCTTTCTTCTTCAAACCAAACTTGATCTTTTCGGTGATCTCTTCAAGCGTGGGCATGAACAGACCCTTCTTGCGCATGAAGAACTCGGTGCGCTGTTCTGGGGTCAAGGTGGCAAAAAAATCGCTCTTGGGCAGCCCCTTAATCAGTCCAGCCAATTCGGTTTTCTGTTCTGGGGTCAAGGTTAGCGTCTTGAAAGCTTTGCGGAGGCTGTCGCCACTGGCAATTTCGGCGGCAAATTTATCAATCTGATCGGGGCGCAGCACCGCCGCAATCTGCGGCAGCACTTCTTCATTCAGTTGAGCAAGCAGTTCTTTTTGGGCTTCTGTTAGGTCTAGATCATTGGCTTGTGTTAGCCCCGGAAATGCTTTTAATAAATCAGAAAGAGAAAACTGAGAAAGAGAAAACGCATGAGCAGCATTCCCCAAGAACAGGTTCAAACCCAAAATTAGGGAAACTACTAAAGATAGAAACGCACGTCTCATCGGATATGTCCTTCTTGTTTGAAATTAGTCAAGCTGAATTTATTGCTTCAACGCTAGTCAATTTTGATTAACATTGTGCAGACTGTGAAAAGAGATCCTCTTCACCCATCAGCATTACACCAGTGTATGAAGATGGGTGTATCAGTAAATGCGAGAAGGGGAATTAGAAACAGTTTGAGCTATGCCGAAGAAGAGGCTTGGGCGTGCTCTTTAAAGGCGGCGATCGCCATCACTGAAATTACAATCACTGGAATGATCAAACTCCACCAGGTTTCAGAAACCATAACAAAGTAAACTGCCAATGCACCGCCCAGCGCAAATCCCAAAATAACAGGCACCCCGCGGCTCATGCGGTCTACTGCTTCTGCGATTTCCTGGCTGGCTTGCGGGTTTTTGTGCAGGGTTAGCTTGCCCACAGTGTATTGAACCAAATCGATGGTGAACTGAGTGGTATTCCCCGTCATCACGGTTGTAGGAATGTAGCTCTTAAACACGCCTTTTGCTTCTTTCATCAGCGCATTTTGAATAGCCATTGCCACCACGCCAGACATCGCGATCGGCAGGATCAAATCTTCTTGCACATCGACTAGCAGCGAGGGCGATAGGTTTGTGCCGACGATTAGAAATACTGCAAGGGCGATCGCCTCCATCGTCAGCAGCACCGCAAACACAGGCCACTTCTTGCCGCGAGCCAACCGAGCAACCAGCGAGGTGACGGCCACCGTCAGCATGAAGATCGGCAGCATCAGCAGCCGCGTCACTGTGCTGCCTTCGTCTGAGGCCACAAAGGACGACCCCGCCAGCGCGATGTTACCAGTCACATGGGCAGTGAAAATGCCAAACAAAATGATGAAGGCTGAGGTATCGACAAACCCGGCCACCCAGCTCAGCAGAAACCCTGCCGGCCCGTCGCTAAGTAAAAATGAACTAAGACGAAACGCTTCACCCTCTGCCCTGGAAGTCGCAACCATGAACCCAAGTGCTCCTAGTAACAGCTAAGCAATGGAGCCAGAAATCAGCCCCAAAATGGTGAATGGCTCTGACTTGAATGAGACTTGAGCGCAAGAGCCTTGCTCCCACGCCCCAAATCGTTCGGATGATCCGAATCTTTAGTTTCAAGCCAGGCTTCTAATCCCCCTTGCGCGTAGGATCTTATCCCTCTAGGTCTACGGCGTTTTGTATTTTTTGCTACGGACTGCCGGAGCGAAGCTAAGCCCGCGAGATGGGGGAACCTGGATGAGATATTCAGGACAGGTCGGCGATCGCCTGATAAATCGGAATGTGAATCACAAACTCAGTGCCCTGTCCTGGTTCCGAGAAGCATTCCAGCTTGCCGCCATGCTTTTCGGCGACGATTTGATAGCTAATCGACATGCCCATGCCCGTGCCTTTGCCTACGGCTTTGGTCGTAAAAAACGGGTCAAAGATCCGCTGCTTAATGGCTGGCGGAATGCCGTTGCCATTATCAATAATGTGGATGCTGACCTGATCATCTGGCCAGGTCTGGGTCTTAATCCAAATCGTGCTGGGCTGCTGTTTTTGTACCTCGATTGGGCGCTGCTGATCGCGCTCCTCTAGCGCGTCGATGGCGTTCGACAGGATGTTCATAAACACCTGATTGAGCTGTCCGGCATAGCACTCAATGGGCGGCAGCGTGCCATATTCTTTAATCACCTGAATTTCTTCGCGACCGGAGCGCGGCTTGAGGCGGTTGTGCAGGATCATCAGCGTGCTGTCGATGCCGTCGTGAATATCTACGGGCTTCGACTCGGCCTCGTCTAGCCGGGAGAAAATGCGGAGCGATCGCACGATTTCATGAATCCGCTCCGTGCCCACCCGCATCGAGGCCAGCAGTTTGGGCAGGTCTTCGCGCAGAAATTCCAGATCGATGGCTTCGGCGTGGCGGGCGATCGCCGGGGTGGGCGTGGGATGCTCCTGCTGATACAAGTCTGTCAGGCTTAGCAAATCCTGGACATAGGTGCGGGCATGGGCCAGGTTGCCGTGGATAAAGTTCACCGGGTTGTTGATCTCATGGGCGATGCCTGCCACCAGTTGTCCCAGGCTCGACATCTTTTCGCTTTGCACCATCTGCGCCTGAGTCCGCTGGAGTTCTTGCAAGGCCTGCTGCAATTCTTCGCTCTGGGTGCGGCTTTGGGCATAGAGTTCGGCCTGGTCGATGGCGATCGCCAGTTGCGTAGCCACCGATTGCAGCAGTTCCTGCTCGCGCTCTGTCCAGGGTCGCACCTGCTGAAAGTGGTCGCCGATGATGCAGCCGATGCGCTGCGAATGCGTCCGCAGGGGCACCAGCAGCACCGACTGCACGCCCGACTCCGCCAGCAGCGCCTTAAAAGTTGGGTCGCCACACTGGGCAGCATCATCGACACAGACGATCTGCTGCTGGGTCAACTGCTGGGCGATCGCCTCACCAATCAGCGTCAGCGGATATTCTCCCAGCAGACTGGGCGCATGTTCACCCTTGGCTTCTTGCACAATCTGCCAGTGGCGCACCGGGGCATCTGGCACCACCCAGCAAAACCCGCAATAGTCAATCTCCAGCAGATCGCGCACGGCCTGAATCGTGGTTTCGATCACGGTGTCTAGGTTGAGCGAGTTGCGGATCTGGCTGGCCAACTGGTTCAGCAGCGTCTGGCGATCGGCGTAGTCTTGCAGCGCCGCTTCGGCCCGCTTGCGATCCGTAATGTCGATGGCGATGCCGCCGACCACCTGCTGCCCCGACCCATCCAACATGGGAAACTTGTAGACCAGCGAATCGCCAATCGTGCCATCCGGCAGCGGAATCGGCTCGATCGTCGTGATCATGCGGCGATTGCGAATCACCGTTTGCACATTGTGCAGAAACTCGGCCGCCACCTCTGCTGGGTATAGCTCAAACAGCGACTTGCCCACCACATCCTGCGTCGGCAGGGTAAACATCTTGAGGTAAGTGTG
>RFIF01000218.1 GCA_003695655.1 Cyanobacteria bacterium J069 | reverse complement strand
GATTACATCATCATGGGGCCAGGCAGCCTGTATACCAGCATTATTCCCAACCTGCTGGTGCCAGAAATTGTGGAGGCGATCGCCCGGCGGCGGGTGCCCCGCATCTATGTCTGCAATGTGATGACTCAGCCAGGAGAAACCGACGGATATGCGGTGTCCGATCATATCCGCGCCATTGACCAGGTGGCGCAGGGCAAACGGCTGTTTGACGCAGTGCTGGTGCAAAAAAAGATGCCTTCTGCCCATTCGCTGATCCACTATGCCCAAGAAGGCTCTAACCCCGTTTATTTTGACCGGGAAGGCGTGGCACAGACGGGCCGCCGCGTGGTGATCGCCAATGTAATTGACGAAGAAGTGGGGACGGGACTGGTGCGTCACGATAGCGATCGCCTGGCCCGGATCTTGCTGCGATGGTATGGCCGAGTTGCCGGAATCAAAGATAGTGCGGCGGGGTGACGGCAGGTACGCTCGCTGGTTTCTCAGTTTTGCCAGGCTGTTTATCCCAATGTGGATCTTTGCTGCTGCATGTACAGGAATGCTCCGACTTCTGCTGGGTTAGGCTGGGCGGCGATCGCGCCTGGGCGAGTCGTCGTCAGTCCGCCGACGGCAGAGGCGTAGGTGACAAGCTGGCGGGCGGCTTCGGGGTTCGCCAACGCAGAAATACCCTGCTGGCAGAGCTGATGCAGAAATCCTGCTACAAAGGCATCTCCTGCACCTGTCGTATCTTCAACTTCGACCGGAAACGCAGGCACGCGCCCATCATTGCCACTGAGACAGTAGGCACATCCCTTGTCGCCATCTGTAATCAGCACGCCTTCTAGATTGTCAAGCCGATGGGCAATCACTGCCGGATCGCGAGTTTCAAAGAGCCAGTCGGCTTCTTCGGCCGAAAGCTTGAGAAAGTCTACTTGTTTTAGCAGGGCATGGATCGGCTGCTGTGCCGCTTCTGGGTCTGCCCAAAAGACAGGTCGCCAGTTCACATCCACCAAGATTTTGACGAAATGCTGCTCGGCCAACTCTAAGGCGCGGGCGATCGCTCTGGCAGCATCAGGATAAGCCAGTTCCAGCGTGCCCAGTACCAAAAAATCAGCATTGGCAAACAGGGACTCAGGTAGAGCGTCGGCTTGCAGGAGCGTGTCAGCAAAGGCATCGGACGGCAGCCCGCCAAACCCAGCAAACTGGCGATCGCCCGTCTCATCCCGCACCACATACACGCCTCGTGTGGGCGCGGTGTCATGCCGCTGAATGCCCGCCCCATCGACGCCAGACGCCAGCAACAGATTAACCAGAGCATCGCCAGACTCATCGCTGCCCACACAGCCCACAAAACCGGATGGTGTTCCTAATTTTGCTAAAGCGCAAGCCACATTCGCTGGCGCACCGCCTGGATAGGCCGTCCAAGACATGACCTGCTCCAGGGGTTTTCCAGGCTGATCTGACAAATAGTCCAGCAACACCTCGCCCAAACAAAGCACACGCGGCTGTGTCATCTCGCTAGTCCACAATTTCCTGTAATTAAGCAACCATTCGTTCTCGAAACTCTAAGTCGGTGTTGGCCAGTCCCAGCAGTTGTAGATATTCCGGCTGGGTTAGCCCTGCTGCCTCAATCAGAGTCAGCGCCTCGGCTTCTACCTCTTGCTGCACCCGCAGGGATTTTAACTGAGTTTCTGCGGACTGTAGCTCGCTCTCACGGCTTGCTACGAGTTTTAGCACCTTCAGATAGGCCTGCACAAACTGGTTGACCTTCTCAGAAAAAACATCTTCTGCGCTGAGGCTGGTGGGCGGCGACAGGGGTTGGTCGATGAGCGCTGAGCTATCAGATAGCGCAGGTTCAGCGGCATAGCTTGCCTCCACAGCCACGCCCAATAGCAATAGACCGACGATACCACCCAGTAAAATCATCAGGAGCGATCGCCACCTTTTTCCGCCCCCAACACTGGGCAATTTTCTGGGCAATTTTCTGGGCAATTTCCTGGGCAATTTCCTGGGCAATTTCAGCGGTGCAATTTCAGCGGTGCAATTTCAGCGGTGCAATTTCAGCGGTGCAATTTCAGCGGTGCAATTTCAGCATGATCGAATTTTACTTTCTACAGAATAGCCCAGCCCCGGAGTCCGCGCTCGCAGATCAGAATGCCAGAACTTGATCCACAGATAGATTTAACAATAGTTTTGCAAAACATCCGCCTAAAATTGAAGTATCGAGTAGGTACATTTACGTGGCAGTGCAGACTATGACGGTTGATGAGTCTCAGAACTCTAGTTCTCTTTCCGATCGGGAACTGCAAATTGTTGAACTAGTGGCTGCGGGCTTAACCAACCAGGAGATTGCCGAGAAGCTGGAAATTAGCAAGCGGACAGTCGATAACCACATCAGTAATATCTTGACCAAAACAGCAACGGGCAATCGCGTGGCGCTCGTGCGCTGGGCGTTGCAATGGGGCAAGGTATGCCTGGATGAGGTCAACTGCTGCGTGCTGCCAGTATCGGGGTCTGCTCCTGAAGGTTCTCACCCGCCGTCGGCGTCAGAGTCCCAGTCTGAAAGGAAAGCACCGATTGAAACGGCTGATAGTGAAGCCGCTGATGAAGTAGCGCTATGAAGCGGCAGATTTACATTCCCCAACTGCCGCTGGCGGTTTATCGAGAGGTAGCAGCACACCTGCGCCAGGTGCCTGGTGTATCAGTGGTGCTGCTACCTCAAACAGCTTCGGAGTTCGATTATCGGCAGAGCCAGGTGGGTGGTTTAGAGATTGAGAATGGCACAGGGACAGCAGGAGCGCAGCAGCAGGTTGAGCGGATTTTGAACCACTATGCCGATCGCTTTGGCACCTGGCAGGCGATCGCCTCTATGCCCTAAAGCCCGCTGTCTTGACAGGCAAGCAACCCGTTTCCCAGTTTGCTGCAATTGACTAATTCAAAAAGGCGGACTCCACCGATGGAGTCCGCCTTTCTTGCATAACCTGATTTTACATAACCTGATCACGTGATCCCTAAGGCGGGACTGGAACTCCTCGGAGCCTTACAGCCGAGTTTTACAGCCGAGTCCCACAACGCTACGTCTTGAGAGTATTTCAGTGAAGTCCAGCGGCGATCGCTTTCCTAACAGCATTCTCGTCTACACCAGTTCACACCGACAAGCTGAGATTGCTTGAATGAGTACTCTTTTCAAGTCAGTCCTCTTTGTAGAGGAAGGAGCCGACACGCGGAACAGCAGCGCATCCAGACAATGCGGAGAACTTTAATTAACAAAGCCAGTTAATTGACAGATCCAGTTAACTGGCAGAGTCAGTGCAAGTACTCGCTGAATCAAGCGAATCACTTTATACTAAATGTGCCTATCGGCACTCTGCATAAATGGCTTCACAAGGCGGGTTCTTGGCTTGGAAATCTTGCGAGTAGACCGTGTCTACAGTAGCAAAAAATGATGTGAACGAGGTGAGCACAAGTGCGGTGAGCGTAATAATATCCATGATTTCCTGGTAGATGCGACCGTGATTCAATAGTGACTTACGCAAGGGAGTTTCTCAATCAGGGCATTTAACTAACGATCATGGGGGCTAGTTGAAAATGCCAGTAATTACACTAAGTTTGGTATAAAAAGATATCTGGTAAACACCCTTAACGTTATGCTCTTTACATTTAGTGATGAATAATACAGGGGGTATGGATTATGAGGAATTGATCATAATGTCCCCACTTTGGCGCAGACCGAGCACAAAACTTCGGCGGATTCATAGTTGGCGTTGCTGAATGACGCTATGATTTCGTCGGATTGAGGACAGAGTCTCAAGGCTTTCAGAAACTATTTCATAGACCGATTCAGCAACGCCCATAGTTCATACATGGAGAATTTATGCCGAGTTTATGCTAGGACTGCCACTGCGCTCAAAATGCAGCACTTTAGCATGAAATGCTTGTGTGCTTTGAGGTGCGGACATTAGAAATATAAACTATTGCAGGCGATCGCCCGCAAATAAGATGCAGGTTGTAGAAGGCACCAAGGCAGACTTGCCTTTACTAACCCCCTGAACGGGGCGTCTCACTGTCTTGGCGTCCACTTCACCAATTTTTTTACAAAAAACATAGTGTAGTTTTATGGATTAAGGTTGGAGCGTGGAACCCTCATAAAATCGCAAGTCAAGCGAATTTCCGATAGACTCAGCCAAACCAGGGGCTGCTATCAGTCAAGCAAATTTCCGATTGTCGGCGAAACATCAGGTTCCTTCGTGGTTTTAGCCCTCGGACTGGTTCGCTGGGGCGATCGCGATCGGGCTGATTCCTCAAGAGTTCTCAAAGGTTCTTAGGAAAGTTGATGACGTGCCCTACGGGTGGATTTGTCCGTTTGGCATCACAGCACCGCTCAGATGCGCACCCTCTAACTGGGCTTCCCAAAGATTAGAGTGGCGCAAGTTAGCTTGCCGCAAGTCAGTATCCCGAAGATTAGCATGGCTCAGATTGGCCATGCTCAGATCAGCTCGACAAAGGCTTGCGCCTGATAGATCAGCATCATTGAGTGTGGCTTCGCGCAGGTCGGCTTCTGTAAGGACGCTTGCCTTGAGGTCGGCCGTGTAGAGATTAGCACCAATCAAGTTGGTGCCGATTAAGATTGCGCCGCTGAGGCTGGTGTGGCTGAGGTTCGCCATACATAAGTTCGACATGCTGAGGTTGGCCCGACTCAGGTTCGCCTGATATAGGGTTGCACCCACAAGGTTAGCGAGACAGATGATCGCCATGCTGAGATTTGCTTGACGCAGATCGGCCTCGCGCAGGTTGGATTGGCTGAGTGTGGCTTCGCGCAAATCTGCTTGGCTGAGGTTTGCTCCGTAGAGATTGCTATGCGAAAGGTTGGCTGTATAAAGGCGGGCAGCCCGTAGGTCGGCGCGGCTAAGGTCGGCGTCTCGCAAGTTTGCCAGACACAAATCAGCCTGATTGAGCGAAGCATGGCTTAAATTTGCACCTTGCAGGATGGCCTCGCGCAGATTTGCTCGCCGCAGGTCTGCTGTGCATAGGGTGGCGGTACATAAACTGGCTAGATGAAGATTAGCACCGCTGAGATTTGCTTCGCGGAGGTCGGCTCCGATGAGGTTGGCCTCGCGCAGATTCGCTTCGTGTAGATCGGTTGTGTAGAGAATGGCTTCGCGCAAATCGGCGCGGCTGAGGTCTGCCTGGCGCAGGCTGGCCATACAGAAGTCGGCCCGGCTGAGGATACCTTCGCGGAGGTCGGCTTGGTTGAGCGTCACTTCGCGCAGATTGGCTTGGTCTAGCGCGGCCTGACTAAGATTCGGGTGGATTTCAGCGTGGTTCTTGCGCCACTGGTTCCAGGTGTTTGCGCCCTGTTTCAGCAGAGCCAGATGTTCATGATTTGCCATCAGTGGTGCATCTCTTTTGCAAACTGCCAGAACACGAAACTGGAAAGGAGACGATGGGATCTCGTCGGCACAAACCCAGGCTGGTTAGCAGTTGGAAGTGGTGGCGCTAGAGGTAAGACTTGATATAAGTTTGCATCGAAAAAGAGGCGCTAGAGCGGGTGAGGGGTGATGAGATAACTTTGCCCTTGATGCTAGCATAGGAGCGGGGCCTTGACCCAGGAGTTTGACTTAAGGGGAGTTTGACTTAAGAACCTTAACCCAGGAATGTAAGGGAAACAAGGGCATAATCCGCTAATCCCTCTTAATTCGAGAGTATCGCCGGGGATAAGCGTACAGTCAGTATTCCCAAAATTAATCAAAAAGCTCTCATCGCCCAATGATGCGGGCGAACTAGCGCTGGACTTCACAGCTAGCGCTGAAGTGTTGTCTAAAGTAATTTAGTAATTCATGCTAGCCTACCCATCCAGCCACTTACGAAACGGGTTGGCTAAAAGGGGTTGGCTAAAAGGGGTTGGCTAAAAGGGGTTGGCTAAAAGGGGGTGATAGAAAACCAGATGAACCAAGCTTGAACTGATTCAAGACGTCCCAGAACTTTCATCTAGGACGGTAAACAGCTAGCGCGATTAAAACGCGATCGCGATTAAAACGCTAGCGGTAGGTCTGATGAGGCGGGGTTAGCCGCTGGAACAATCTGCGTTTGCCAAGTGGCGATCGCCGACTGGGCTGCTTCGTAGGAGGGCGTTCTGGGTGGCACAAGCTGAGCAACTTGCACGGCCTGACTGAATGCGCCTGACTGTGCATGAATATTAGCTAGGTTCAAAATCTGCTGGCTCCAGTTGGCGATCGCCTGCTGGGCAGCGCTGTAGGTATTGGGGCGATCGCTTGGGACGAGCTGAGCCGCTGCGATCGCCGACCGATAGTTGTTAGCTGCCAGCCACAGGTCGCCGCCGTTGCGCTGCATGGCGCGGCCTGCCGCCATGTCTAAAATCAACTGGCTCCAACGGTCGATCGTTTGCTGAGCCTCTTTGTGGAGCGGTTGGTCAGGGCGAATCTGTCGCAGCAGCCGAATGGCTTCCGAAATCTCAGACACCTGGTTGCTAGAAGACTCCGCTCGGACTTTGGTCAGGGTTGCCATAGCGGCGTTCATAATGTCGCGGTCAGAGGCGAGCGCGACAGGGGAAGCCGGGGCAACCGGGCGCGTGTCAGGCGCGACTGGCTGGGCAGGCACGCTGAGAGAGTTGGCTGCGGGATTTGCTACGGGATTTGTGGCAGGTGGCTGAGGGAGCGTAGGTGGCGGGGTAGGCGTCATGATGGAGTTAGACACCGGGTTTGGCACTGGATTGCTTCCTAGTGGCGCAGACGCGACGGAACCGGGACTGGGCTGCACTGCGATGGTTTGCTCCGCATCCGAGGGCGATCGCAAGACGGTGCCAACATTGCGGGCGATCACGGCAACCATCAGCAGCGACAACAACCCGCCGCCCCAGCGCACAAGCTGTCGCCAAGAGCGTTCTTCAGACGGGTCAGAGGCGACGATGGGTGTGCGATTTGGCGGTGGGGGTGGGGGCGGTGCCACGGCAACTGGCGCAGGCGCGACAGGGCGTTCTTTGTAGGCATCTGGATAAAGATCAGGCGGCGGTGGCGGCGTATCTCTGCTGGCCAGAAGCTCAGCCCGCTCTGGTTGAGGCTTGGGACTGTGAAAACTTTGCCAGCTCGGACTCTCCTGACTGGTTTGTGAGTCTGAATCCGGCAAATCTCGATTTTTTGTGGGGGGGACTTCAGGTGCGTAAAGCGGGGGCAAAGAGGGCAAAGATTCCTTGCCTGGCAGGATGAGCTGATAGCGTAAATCGTCAGGAATGATAGCTAGCGGCTCCTGGCGGGGGCGCCAATGGTGGTCGCTCAATTCTGGCAGGCGTGTTTGTAAACACTGAACCAGGTGTT
>RFIF01000217.1 GCA_003695655.1 Cyanobacteria bacterium J069 | reverse complement strand
TTTGGCTTGCGTGTGAACCTGATTGCTGGCATCCTCAACTATGAACTGGCACATGCCTCCTGATTCATGCAGGAGGTCTATCCAACTGCGTAAGTTCTACTAAGGTCAGAATCTAAGGTCAGAACCGAGCTGCGGTCAGCCTTACATCTGCATGTTGCCATGCCGTTCTAAATTGCTGGCGAACCGTGCGTGCTTCGGCAGTCTTGCCCTGGGCTTCCAGGCTTTGGGCCAGTCCGTAGAGCGCCCAGCCGTTGTTGGGATAGGTGGCCAGGTTTTCCCGAAAAACTTGCTCAGCTTCCGCCGGACGATCCGCTTGCAGCAGCACGGCTCCCAAGTTCTGGCGCACGGGCGAATACCAGGGCGAGGGTTCGTCATAGTTGAGCTGGTCTTGCAGCGCTACGCCCGCTTGCAGATGGGCGATCGCCCCGTCAAGATCTCCCTGCTGGGCGGCCAGTTCTCCCGCCAGCACCGCCGTCCCAATCTTCAGCAGATCCGCTGTGGTGTTGATGTCCCAAATCGTGACGCCATCCAGCGCCGGACTCGCGGCGATCGCCTCCAGCACTTGCAATTCTCGTGCAGCTTCCTGCACTTGCCCGCTAGCCGTCAGCGCCAGCCCCCGCACAAAGTGCCACACGCCCACCGGATACACCAGATCAGACTCTGGCTTGGGTTCCGCCAAAATCTCGTCCCACCGCCCAAACTTCGCCAGCGTATACATCGGAATCGCCGAATAGTGTTGCAGCGTGCCATAGCCCGGTTCCCGAATCAGCGATCGCTCCACCAGCGCCGCCGTTTGGCGAGCCGCCTCCAGGGCTACATCCTGCTGCCCCGCCATCATCGCCGCATACCAAAGAAAATGGTGGTTGTGGGGCATATAGGCAATGCGGAAAATGCCGTCGGGGTTATGCGCCTGGGCATATTCCTGGTCGTTGGCGGCGGCGAGCTGGTTGGCGACCACCGCATCGTGATAGCGCCCCACCCGCAGGTAAATGTGACCGGGCATGTGGAGCAGGTGGCTGGTTTGAATGTTCAGATCGCGCAGGCGATCGGCCGCGTCGGCTGCCAGTTCCGGCCGCTGCGCCTCCACTGCATGAATGTAGAGGTGCAGCGCGCCCGCGTGATTGGGAAACCGCTCCAGCGCTGATTCCAGTGTGGCGATGATTTCTGCGCCTTCGGGCTTGGGATTGCCCGCCTCGTCCCAATAGTCCCAGGGCGTCGTGTCCATCAGCGCCTCGGCAAACAGCGTTACTGCGTCGGGATCGTCGGGATACTGCTTCGCCACATCCCGCATGGCGTTGGCATAGGCCAGGTTGAGCGGGGCGCGATCTTCCACCGGCTCCGGCGTGTAGCGCGTGGCGAGGGCGTTGATATAGGCGCGATCGCGATCGCTCGCATTGTCGCCTAGTTGCGCTGCTTTTTGAATCGCCGCCCAGGCCGTTGGCACTTCGCCTTCTTCCATCGCCGCATTGATATTCGGCCCCAGCACATAGGCCATGCCCCAATAGCACATAGCGCAAGTCGGGTCGAGTTCGGCCGCCTGCTGAAATGAGCGCAGCGCCTCGGCATGGTTGAAGCCGTAGGACAAAATTAGCCCCTGGTCAAAATAGCGCTGGGTCAGCGCATTGCGGGTAGAAATGGGGTGATGATGGGTGCCGAGATGGTCAAACAGTGGTGCGGTCGGCGGGGTTGTGGCTGTCGCGATCTGGGTTTGAGCTGTGTGTTCTGTGTGGGCGATCGCCGTTCCAGAACCCGTTCCTCGGATCGGGAATCCAAGCGAGATTATCAGCGTTGCCACAAACAGCGTTGCGCGAAATATTTGTATGGGTTTCATTGATTTTGCCCCAAGCTTTCAAAGGAGAGTGAACGTGTCTGGCGGCATGTTCATTAATTATTGCCAAACTCCCAACTCTTTGTGCCCCACTTTGAGCGCATGAGTTGGGTCGAGAAGGAGCGATCGCCCCATCCCAATTCCATTCAGCGATCGCAGCCAGCCTTATATCTGATGGAACCGCTGGTCTAGCCAGATGCGAACTTCTGCTTCGGTCTGGAGTTTGGTTCTGTAGCCTGTGATTGGATCGTCAATTTGCCAGATTAATTCGCCAGAGCGTGTTTTAACTTTGCGGATTTGCAGTTCGCCGCTTGCGGTCAATCTATGGGCGATCGCCTTCCAGATTTCATTCATCCAGAAAGATACTTTAGCGTTCAGATTGATATTACCGATTGCATTCAGCAGATGATTCTGAGATTGAATACTCAGCATGTGAAATTTCATGATTAAGCGCTCCATTTTGCGAGTTCAAGTGGGCTAAGAGAATGGTTTTGGAAGAAACCAGTGCGTACGATTCTTCCTTGGAGAAGCTGGGCGATCGCGCTCTGGTGAGGGTTTGCACCGTTGCCGCAAGCTGACTCGTGTCAAAAAGAGACAAAGCCTCTCTATCAGCACGCTGAAACCGTGCCGCGATTGAGCAAAAAGTACACATTAGGAGTTAGGAGTTAGGAGTTGGGGGTTAGGGCGTGCTTTAAAGCCCTTTGATCCCCCCTAGCCCCCCTTATAAAAGGGGGGAACCGAGCCGAGCCAATCCGGAAGTTCCCCTTTTTAAGAGGGATAGGACTTACGCAGTTGGATGATTTTTCGCGGGCGTAGCCCGCGAAAAATCATCCAGAATCTATAAAACTCGT
>RFIF01000216.1 GCA_003695655.1 Cyanobacteria bacterium J069 | reverse complement strand
TCGTTACGGATTTGATTATCTGCGTAGAATCCTACTCAACATTGAATCGCTCACAGATGAGTTTTGCTATTCCATCCATTTTTTGTCCTGTACTTAGCTCAACTCTAACCTTCCAGCAAATAAACCTCTGATTCAGGTGGGAGAAGATCGGGGTCAGGCTTTGCCCTATTTAGAAGTGTTACAGATGGAGGGCGATTCTCTCCGAGACGGCAAAGCCGAACGCTTACGGCAATTGAATTATTGTTTCAATGGCGATCGCTACCAGCTTGCTGATAGTCAATTAATTGAGGACTTTAAGGCGGTTTCCCCCCTTTTTAAGGGGGGACAGGGGGGATCTCTGAGAGCTTAACATTACACGCGATACCTTTTCAAACACCCTCTTAGTCACTTTCCGTCGATCGAAAAGAACGTCTGCGGAAAACGCCTGACATTTGAATCCCTGTTAACAACATCGCAATCAGGCTGACTCCAACCAAAAGGACGTAGACAGGTCTGAGTGTTGAGCCAAGATATGATCCCTGATGAATTTTTAGGAGGAAAGCGGCTTGCTCATCTGACAACCCAAACCAAGCTCTGCCAAGACGGTAGAACACACCTGTAACTGCACTCACGGCAAAAGGTAGAAATGCAATCGGAGCAATAACTTGATGTAACGTTCGTTCATTCAGTTTGAGGGGTTTAGATATTGCAGCTTTTTTACGCTGCTTGATTAAAGTAATGCCGCTGACAATCATACCTAGTAGTCCTAGTCCAACCAACAGGACATAAATTGGAACGATCGGCTTACCCAAAAAACGTCCCTCGTGCAGCACCATCATGAAATCACCAAATTCATCAGACAAACCGAACCAACTTCTACCGATTCGATACGCAATCCCTGTCAACGCTGTGAGCAATAGAGGAATAAACAGAATCGGTGCAGTTTTTCGGTGCAGTTTTCGTAGACTCATTGCTGAAAGCCTCCTGGTTGTGTAGTTCTGTCGGTATTTTTTTGTGCGTAGCTGGTTCTAAACTTCTGCCCATTTTCGGAGTAAGTTGGCATGAAGCTTACAGAGCAAATCGAATTCCACCGTTTTACCGTGTTTTTCAAATGTTGCACGTCGAACAGTATCCAGTTCAAATAGCATTTCACGCTCATGGGCATCTCGAACAATGCTTTGTACCCAAGTCACCGCTGCCAGTCGAACTCCATCAGTCACTTCTGCCACACGGTGCAGAAAAGTAGACGGATACACAATCATTGACCCTGCCGCGAGCTTGAAGAACTGCTCTCCTAAGCTAGTATCGATCACCAGTTCGCCACCGCTGTAGGTATTTGGATCATTGAGGAATAGTGTTAAAGACACGTCAGAACGAGTCAAAACATCATCTCCCATCAGAGCATTGTCCGTGTGCATTCCGTAAAACATTCCCGCTTCGTAGCGACTGAATAAGAGGGGACGAATTGCTTTGGGACGAACCGCTGTTTGAAAGAGAGAATTTCGTTTGAGTGCCTGATTGACGATTGCCCTAACCTCTTTGGCTGCGCCACTATCTCCTTTTAGTTGATAGTTTTCTTTCACCGTTTTAGCGTAGGTTCCAGCAGTCAACTTACCGTCTACAAATGCTGCGTCTTTCAAACTGAGGTGAATCTGTTCTAGTTCTTCAGATGTGAGAACATTATCAATGCACAAAATCATGGCACTCAAACACAATTGCGTTAGGGTAAAACGTAGATTGAACTCATTGTTGCGATCGCACTGCATTCAGCATGACAGTGCATTCTCAATCACGGCATTCTCAATCACGGCATTCTCAATCACGAAGTCGTGCAGGCTGACCATCCTCCAGATTCAGCTTCTTCTCCTTCTCCGGCCAGATTCACCCTCTTCTCCCGATTCATAACCTTCACCGCGTTCACCAAATTCACCCTCTTCTCCCGATTCATAACCTTCACCGCGTTCACCAGATTCACCCCGTTCTCCGTTTGAAGCGAAACGTAACGCAGCGGGAGAATTTACAGTCGCAGGCTGGTCGGCTTTTAGCACAGACGATTGCTTTGGCAATGCGCCCGATTCCCCACTTTCACCATCCTGTGAACTAGGAGAAGGATTCGGAGACACTGCACCACCTTCTTCACCTCCAGCGTCGGCAGCTCCACAAGCGTTTAGGGTTGCAGCTAGACCGATGCTGAGAAATAGGGCAACAGCTTTAGAATTCATGACAGATTTCCTCCGTTAAGAATTAAGAGTCAAAGCAAGAATAGACGACAAAAAGTAAAGTGGCGTTGCTGAATCGGTCTATGAAATAGTTTCTGAAAGCCTTGAGGCTCTGTCCTCAATCCGACGAAATCATAGCGTCATTCAGCAGCGCCAGTAAGGTTTCAGGAAAGATGCCCCTGATTCGGTGCAGTTCAGAACCTGGTTCGGTTAGGAAACCACAAAGTCTGTCGCGGTAATTCGCGAGGCATCAATCCCCTGCAACACCGCCAACGTCTTGCCTGTGCCAGACAGTTGAATTAGCGTGTCATTGGCAAAACTGCCGCTGCCTTGAACGATTTGGAGATTTGAAAAGCTCACATCATCGAGTTTTAGCTTATCCACACCATCCTGGAAGTCAGTGATGATATCGGCAAAACGATATCCAGGTTTGTTGGGCTTGTATTTGATTTCAAATCGGTCGCTGCCTGCTCCACCCGTGAGGATGTCTGCCCCCGCACCACCTTTGAGCAAATCGTCGCCATTGCCGCCAATAAGCGTGTCGTTCCCTTTGCCACCTTTGAGCTTGTCGTTACCATCGCCACCAAAGAGGCGATCGCTACCGTTTTTTCCATCAAGTTTGTCGTTGTTGATGCCACCTTCTAGGCGATCGCTGCCATTTGTCCCTTTAATTTTGGTTGAGGAACCGTAGTGATCACCGGATTCACCCGACTCACCAGATTCGCCCAATTCACCCAATTCACCGGATTCACCCGACTCACCAGATTCACCCAATTCACCCAATTCACCGGATTCACCCGACTCATTTCGATCGCCCGATTCACCCAACTCACTATCAAAACGACTGCGACGAGACCGATCTGCTGACGGTTGCGAATCAAGATCGAGAAACAAAGACAGTGCTTTAGACATGGTAGTTCTCCTCTTTGTCTGTATTTGGAACTACCAGTTAGTAAAATCCGGAAAAGTAAAGAAGTCGGAAACCTGGTCTGAGTTTCTAAAAAAGGGGATATTTCATCCCGCCAGTGGGAGCTTCACGTAGAAGTAGCTTCCTTCCCCCAGTTTGCTTTGTGCGGTGATATCGCCTTTGTGGCGTTGGGCAATGGTTTTGGCGATCGCCAGCCCCAGTCCAGAACCCTCTTCATATCGACTACGGGCTTGGTCGGCGCGCCAAAAGCGATCAAAGATATGCGGCAGTTGTTCAGGAGCAATGCCGATACCTGTATCCTGAACCGTTACAAGGGCATGAGTCCCAATTCGCTGTACTGACACAATCACAGTTCCACCCGATGGCGTATATTGCAACGCATTGGTTAAGAGATTCATAAATAACTGCTGAAGCTGGGAGGCATCTCCATTGACCTCTACACCAGAAATCAATTGGGATTTCAGGGAAACCTGGGACTGCTCGGCGCGATCGCGGTAGAGATCCACCAAGTCTTCTAACAGTTCATCTAAGGCGATGCGTCGCCATCCGCTTTGATCGGGGGCTTGCCGATCCATGCGAGCCAACAGCAATAAATCATCAACCAATTGGCTCATTTGGGCTGAAGCCGTTGCAATGGAGATTAGCTTGTCCACATCAGCGGGATGAACGCGCTCTGGATGGCTCTGCATCACTGCAATCGATGCGCGAATGGCGGTGAGCGGGTTACGCAACTCGTGAGAGGCATCTGAGGTAAACTGTTTCAATTGATCAAAACTTTGCACAACTGGCTTTAGTGACTCATGAGTGAGCCAGATTCCACCCAATGCAGCTAATCCTGAAACGGTCAACACTCCAAAAATTAAGCTCCACCGCAAGCGGTGCAGTTCCGCTTCCAATGTAAAGGTCGATTCAGTAACACGAACGTATCCTAGAATTTGATCGGGGTTCATTGTAGAAACAGCGTAAGCAGGCTGAGTAAAGCTGCGAATATTACCCGCCTGGCTCCATACCCCATGTTGAGGAATATCTGATGGGAGCGAGGTTTGTAAGAAAAGCCCCCCTTCACGCACCATTAATCGCTGCCGTGCATCGTACCATTCCACACCTTGATGAGAAGCTGCTAAGGGGCTAACAGCAATCTGCGAAACAGATTCTGCCTGATACTTGCCCATCAGTTGAGACAGCGTGATTGGCACTGGCATTCCATCAGATCCAGTTGGAACATAGCCTTTATACTTATCCTCCGTTGTCAGTTCTTCATACTCATGCTGGATAATTTCTAGCGTCCCTGTAGAGGAAGCAGCAACCTGACGCAGATGAGCGTCTAACTGTTGGTTGCGATCGTGAGCAACCAACAGATAAACAGCAGCGGAAAATGTTCCTAAAATTGCGGCAATGATTAGAAAATAAAAGAACAGCAGTCGATTTCGTAAATTATGAAATCGGCGGTTAGAGATTGGGGTTAAGTCGGTATCCCAGACCATAAACAGTCTCAATTAGATTGGGTGGTGCACCTGCGGCTTTGAGCTTCTGACGCAAGCTTCGCAGATGAACTTTAACAGTTTCCTCTCCAGGTATATCCTCGAATGCCCATACGTGTTCCAAAATTACGCTACGACTAAGAACACGACTTCCATTGCGCAAGAATAATTCTAGTAAAGCATATTCCTTAGGGGTCAAAAGCAAGGGAGAATCACGATACATCACTAGACATTCATTTGCGTTCAATGTCAAGTTTTCCCACTCTAAGATGGGTAAAAATGCAACATTGCCACGCCGCAGCAGTGCTCGAACTCTTGCCAGCAACTCTGGGAGGTCAAACGGTTTAATCACATAGTCATCAGCCCCAACGTCTAAACCCAATACCTTGTCTGCACTAGCATCGCGCGAAGTCAACATGAGAACTGGAGTTTTGTTGCCACTTTGTCGCAGTTTTTTGCAGAGGCTAATCCCATCTAACTTTGGCAACATTAAGTCTAAAACAATCAAATCAAATGCACCTGTCTCAGCAAACGTCAAACCAAGCTCACCATCAGCAGCTATCTCTACCACATAGTGCTGATCGCTCAAGGCTTCTGCGATCGCCTTTGTAATTCGAGAATCGTCCTCCACCAGCAGGATTTTCATCCCTCTTATCCATCCAAACAAGTTGACGCTTTACCTAAAGTAGCGCCATTGGTGCTGCCATGACCACAAGATGGCGATGTCCGTCATCTACAAACTTTATGTTGGATGATCATCGGTATGATCCAGAGTCAGAACGTGCATCTTAATGGGTTTGGCATGTATGTCAAAAGCCGTGCTCAAGTTGTTCAGTCGCCGAGAGTGTCAATTTTTTTGTGTAAGGCTTAGAACTGAGGGAAGCGGTCAGGGAACTCGATCGCCAAACGCATGAGTGCCGCCTTCCAATCAGAGAGTGTCAATTTGGCGTTGCTGAATGACGCTATGATTTCGTCGGATTGAGGACAGAGCCTCAAGGCTCTCAGAAACTATTTCATAGACCGATTCAGCAACGCCGCATTTCTTACCCCTACAAGAGCCACGACCTGTGGTTCCTGACAGAATCGCTGCGCTGGGGCTTCCACAAAAACGCGCTGACAGATCTGGATGTGGCCAAGCGCATTATCGACGAGGTGAACCGCGAAGACCTGTGGCGCGAGGCTGCCCAGGAAGCTGGATTCACCGCAGATGTACCTAGCGGCACTAGCCGGGGTGTCGAAACCTTCTTTGACGGCGTGAAATTCGATCCGGAGAATCCTGAAGCCTACCTCAAGAGCCTCAAGATCAAGGCTGCTTAGAAGTTAGGGGTTGGGGGTTAGGGTGGAAGCTTAGAAAAGCGAAGAGCGAAAAACGAAAAACGAAACCCTGACCCCTAATTCTTGATTGTCTGTGCTTCATCTGGTTTCATCTGATTCCATCTATTTTCGCACCAGTATTCGTTTAGGCATTCTAATCGAGTATTCTCGCGCCTTTGGATTAGCGATAGAGCGGGGTCAACTTTCGTCAATCTAGGGTTTCTATCAGGAGGTTTTATGGCAGTTGGTATTCATTTGGCGGACAATATGTCGCGCTGAAGGGCATCGATTTGGCAATCAAAAAGGGTGAGTTTGTTTCGCTGATTGGTCACTCTGGCTGTGGCAAGTCTACGCTGCT
This sequence comes from Cyanobacteria bacterium J069, assembly GCA_003695655.1. Classification (GTDB taxonomy): domain Bacteria; phylum Cyanobacteriota; class Cyanobacteriia; order Elainellales; family Elainellaceae; genus Thermoleptolyngbya. The sequence continues at coordinate 5,668 of RFIF01000216.1, read as the reverse complement.
GAATATGATTGCAGGGCTGGATTTGCCGACGGATGGCGTGGTGACGCTGGAGGGGCAGAAGGTGTCTCGCCCTGGTTCCGATCGCATGGTGGTGTTTCAAAACTATTCCCTGCTGCCCTGGCTGACGGTGCGTGAAAACATTGCGCTGGCGGTGGATGAGGTGCTGACGGATCTGCCCAAGGCAGAGCGGCGGGAGATTGTAGAACAGCATATCCATCTAGTGGGGTTGCAGCACGCAGCCGACAAACCTCCAGCGCAGCTTTCGGGTGGGATGAAGCAGCGGGTGGCGATCGCCCGTGCCTTGGCCATTCGTCCTAAGCTGCTGCTGCTAGATGAACCCTTTGGGGCGCTGGATGCGCTGACTCGCGGCAATCTGCAAGAGCAGTTGATGAAAATCTGTGAGGAAAACCAGGTGACGGCGGTGATGGTGACACATGACGTGGATGAAGCGGTGCTGCTGAGCGATCGCATTGTCATGTTGACCAACGGCCCCGCCTCGAAAATTGGCGGCATTCTGGAGGTAGACATTCCCCGCCCGCGCCGCCGGATGGAAGTGGTCAACCATCCCAGCTATTACAGCCTGCGATCGGAGATTATTTACTTCCTGAATCAGCAAAAACGGATTAAGAAGCTGCGGGCAAAGAAGACGACGGCGATCGCCCGTCATGGTTTAGAAAAGGTCAACCTGGAGGTGGGCTTTGTGCCGCTGACGGCCTGTGCGCCGCTGGTGGTGGCTAAAGAAAAGGGCTTCTTTGCCAAGCACGGGCTGGACGAGGTGTCGCTGGTGCGCGAAAGTAGCTGGCGCGGCATCGTAGACGGCATCGCAGGCGGCTATCTGGATGCGGCTCAAATGCCTGCGGGAATGCCTGTCTGGCTGACGGTCGGCGGCCATCAAGACACGCCATTGCCTATTGTGTCGTCGCTCACCATGACCCGCAACGGCAACGCCGTCACCCTCGCCAAAAAGCTCTACGAGCAGGGCGTGTATACTGCGGCAGACTTTAAGCGGATGCTGCTGGAATCAACCGAGCAGCAGCACACCCTGGGCATGGTGCATCCATCCTCGATGCATAACTTACTCTTGCGCTACTGGCTGGCCTCCGGCGGCATCGATCCGGATCGCGACGTGTCGCTGAAGACGATTCCCCCCGCGCAGATGATTGCGGATTTGAAAGCCGGAACGATCGACGGCTACTGCGTGGGCGAACCCTGGAATCTGCGGGCTGCCATCGAAGACGCGGGCTTTACTGTGGCGACCGACCTGGAAATTTGGCAGGGACATCCCGGCAAAGCGCTGGGCGTTCGCGAAGACTGGGCGAATACGCATCCGAACACGCACATTGCGCTGGCGAAAGCACTTTTGGAAGCCTGTCGGTATTGTGCTGATCCAAACCATGAACCAGAAGTGCGATCGCTCTTGTCCCGCCGGGAATACATCAACACGAATATCGAATACATCCATTTGGGCGACCCCAATACATTCGTTTGTAACCTGGATCGGCCCATGCGCGAGTATGCTCATCACCTATTTTTTGGCGATGGTGTGAATCGGCCCAGCCGGACTGAGCATCTGTGGATGATGACGCAAATGGCCCGCTGGGGCGAAATTCCGTTTCCACGCAACTGGATGGAAATTTTGGAGCGCGTCTGTCGGGTTAGTGTGTTCAGCACTGCCGCCCGCGAATTGGGCATTTTGGACATTAAGTATCATCGCGGGCCAATCACCCTATTTGATGGCATGACGTTTGATGCCGAAGATCCGATTGCTTATCTAAACAGTCTCGACATCAAGCGTGACTTCAGCGTTGCCGAAGTCGCAATCGATTCGCGCCCGCTCGTTGCGGCTTAGAGATGGGTGGCTGATCTCCCTAACCCCTTGTCCTAACCTCTTGTTAAGAGAACTTCCGAATTAGTCCTCTCTTTGTCCTTTCACATTTCGATCAAGCTCCCTATGCAAGTCATCACCAGTTCTTCGCCACTTTCCAAAATCCATTCCATTGCTAGAGATATGCCGCTTCTATCCCTTGAAAACATTAGTAAGGTCTATCCTACTCCCAACGGCCCCTACACCGTTCTTGAAGACGTGAATCTGTCGATTCAGGCTGGTGAATTCATTTGTGTCATTGGTCATTCAGGCTGCGGGAAATCGACCTTGCTCAATATGGTGTCGGGATTTAGCACACCGATGACGGGCAGCGTGTTGCTCAAGGGTGTGCCAATTGTGAAGCCGGGGCCCGATCGGATGGTGGTGTTCCAGAACTATTCTTTGCTGCCTTGGCTGACGGCGTTTGAAAATGTCTATCTGGCAGTGGATTCCGTCTATCCTGAAAAGCCTGAGGCCCAGAAACGGGCGATCGCCCGTGACCACCTGGCAATGGTGGGGCTGTCCGACGCGATGGAGAAGAAGCCGCCCCAGCTCTCTGGCGGCATGAAGCAGCGAGTGGCGATCGCCCGCGCCCTGGCCACCCGCCCCGAAGTGCTGATCCTGGATGAACCCTTTGGCGCACTGGATGCCATCACCAAATGAAGAATTGCAGGAAGAACTGCTAACGATCTGGAACGAGCATCGCTGCACCGTGCTAATGATCACCCACGACATCGACGAGGCGCTGTTCCTGGCCGATCGCCTGGTGATGATGACCAACGGCCCCGCAGCCAACATTGGCGAAATTCTGACGATTCCGTTCCCACGGCCGCGCGATCGCGATCGCATTATGGAAGACCCAGAATACTACAAACTCCGCAACTACGCCCTCGACTTCCTCTACAATCGCTTCGCCCATGACGATGTATAAGTAAGGAGTTCAGTGCTGCTGTTGTCTGGAATCTGTGACGTAGGGTATTCTGCCACTAGACTAGAGGCAACGTTAATTTACCCCATTGAGACGACGGACTATGCGCGCTTTACTGCTTTATCCGCTCTTTCCCAAATCCTTTTGGTCTTTTGACAAGGCTTTGGAACTCATTGGGCGCAAGGTTTCACTGCCGCCGCTGAGCCTGATTACAGTCGCGGCGATTTTGCCCCAAACCTGGGAATTCCGCCTGGTGGACCGCAACGCGGACTATGAAACCGAAGCCGATTGGGAGTGGGCAGATCTGGTGATTATCTCTGGGATGATCGTCCAAAAAGACGACATGCTGGACTTAATCCGGGAGGCAAAGCGGCGCGGCAAACCCGTAGCTGTGGGCGGGCCCTATGTCACCTCTGTTCCCGATCCGGCGCTGGAAGCCGGAGCCGATTATCTGGTGCTGGATGAAGGGGAAATCACACTGCCTCTGTTTGTCGAGGCGCTGGAGCGGGGCGAGCCGTCGGGCATCTTCCGCGCCAATGGCGAAAAGCCCGATGTCACCACGACCCCCATTCCCCGCTTTGACCTGCTAGACCTGGATGTCTACAGCGACATGTCAGTGCAGTTTTCGCGGGGCTGCCCCTATCAGTGCGAGTTTTGCGACATCATCGTGCTGTATGGCCGCAAGCCGCGCACCAAAACGCCCGCCCAGCTTTTGGCAGAGCTGCAAGCGCTGTATGACCTGGGCTGGCGACGTTCGATCTTCGTCGTGGATGACAACTTTATTGGCAACAAGCGCAACGTCAAGCTGCTGCTGAAAGAACTGGTGCCCTGGATGGAGGCGCACGACTATCCGTTTGGCCTGGTGACGGAGGCATCGGTCGATCTGGCGCAAGATCAGGAATTACTGGATCTGATGATTGCGGCGAACTTCAACGCGGTGTTTCTGGGCATTGAAACGCCGGATACCGATAGCCTGTCGATGACGCAGAAGTTTCAAAACACGCGCAACTCGCTGGTGGAATCGGTGAAGACGATTAACCGATCGGGGCTGCGGGTGATGGCGGGCTTCATCATCGGGTTTGATGGGGAGAAGCCGGGCGCGGGCGATCGCATCATCGACTTCGTAGAAGCGACGGCCGTGCCCCAAGCCCTGTTCAGCATGTTGCAGGCGCTGCCCAACACGGCCCTGTCTCAGCGGCTGGAACAAGAAGGGCGGCTAATTGAAACGGGCGACACCGCCAGCATTCACCAAACCACGCTGATCAACTTTGTGCCCACGCGCCCCATCGAAGACATCGCGCGCGAATACATCCGCTGCTTCTGGGAGCTATATGACCCAGAGCGCTATCTGGCGCGGGTCTATCGCCATTTCCTGGAAATGCGCCCCAGCCCTAACAAAAAGAAAAAGCCAACGATGCTGTCTTGGGTGGAAATTCGCGCCATGCTGATTCTGTTTTGGCGGCAGGGCATCAAGCGCAGCACCCGCTGGCAGTTTTGGCGGCAGTTTATCGCCATCCTGCGACATAATCCCGGTGTGTACGATCACTACCTGATTAACTGCGCCCACCTGGAGCACTTTATGGACTATCGCCAAATCGTGCGGGATGAAATTGAAGCGCAACTGGCCAGCTATCCAGCCGCTGAGCTGCAAAAGACTGCTGTGGGCGCTTCAGCCTAAAGTCCTGGCAGTTTTTAGGATGCCGTCATGCCTCAAGTGCGGAGGTGAGTCGGTGGCAGCAGTATGCTAATGCTGCTACCGACTCTTATCCCATCTTCCCCTCCCCCCATCTCCCCCTCACTCTCCGCCTATGCTCTCAAGACGTTGGCAACGACGACTGCTGCCTCTGCTGTTTAGTGCGCTGCTGTGCGTCGGGCTGGCGATCGCCTGCGACACCTCCCAACCTTCTACCCAAGACGCGGCCCCCAGCGCCGCCGATACAGCATCCAGCACGCTGAAGCTGCTCTATTGGCAAGCACCGACTATTCTCAACCCGCACCTATCCAACGGGTTCAAGGATTCTGAAGCCAGCCGCATCACGCTAGAGCCACTGGCCAGCTACAACGCAGAGGGAAACCTGGTGCCATTTTTGGCAGCAGATATTCCCACGTTGGAAAACGACGGCATTGCGCCCGACGGCCGATTCGTTATCTGGAAACTCAAGCCAGGGCTGAAATGGTCGGACGGTGCGCCTTTTTCGGCGGCCGATGTCGTGTTTACGCATCAGTTTGTGACCGATCCGGCCGTAGCGGCTATTTCTGCTGCCAGCTACGAGCCGATCGAGTCGGTAGAAGCCCTCGACGAGACGACGGTAAAAATCACCTTCAAAGAGTCAAACCCCGCCTGGAGCAACGTGTTTGTGGGGACGGAGGGGATGGTGTTGCCGCAGCACCAATTTGCCGCATACCTGGGCGCAAAATCGCGCGAAGCCCCAGCCAACCTGATGCCCGTAGGCACTGGCCCCTATCGCGTGGTGGAATTCAAACCCGGCGACGTGGTGATTTTTGAACCGAATCCGAATTATCGCGAGGCGGATTCCCTGGGCTTTTCGCGAATTGAGCTAAAGGGCGGCGGCGATGCAGTGTCGGCGGCGCGGGCGGTGCTGCAAACGGGCGATGTGGACTTTGCCTACAACCTGCAAGTGGAAGCGCCGATTTTAGAGCAGTTGACGGGGCGGGGCGAGGTGGTGGCGAATTTTGGCTCGCTGATGGAGCGGATTCTGATCAATTTTTCTGACCCCAATGCAGAGGTAGACGGAGAGCGATCGCACGTCAGCCGCCCCCACCCATTTCTCACCGACCTCCAGGTGCGGCAGGCGCTAAGTCTGGCGGTAGACCGAGAGGCGATCGCCACCCAGCTTTATGGCCGCACGGGCAAG
>RFIF01000215.1 GCA_003695655.1 Cyanobacteria bacterium J069 | reverse complement strand
CCTATTGGCTTATTGATACTTGGCTTAATTGATGACACGCTCTAGACTTCTTGGGGAGTTTCTTTCCAGAGCTGCGTTTTTTGGCGCAGGCTGATGAAGTCGCCATTGCCTAAGATTAGATGATCTAGCAGCGGGATACCCAACACCTGCGCGCCTTGCAGCAGTTGACGAGTCAGCGCGATGTCTTCCGGGCTGGGTTCCAGGTTTCCCGACGGGTGGTTGTGGGCGATGATGGCGCGGGTGGCACCCCGGCGGATCACCTCGCGAAAGATTTCGCGGGGATGGGCCAGGGTTTCGGTGGCGGTGCCGATGCTGATGAGCTGTGTGCCTAGCAGGCGATGCTTGATATCCAGCAGCACTACGGCGAAGCGCTCTTGGGCTTGCCACATCAGGTCTTGGCTGAGGACGGCGGCGGCGACGGCGGGGTCGTCTATGATGGTGCGATCGCCCGGACGAGACTGAAACACGCGCTTGCCCAGCTCGATCGCCGCCAAAATGGTCGTTGCTTTGGCCTCGCCTACGCCGCTAATCTGCATCAGCTCCTGGGGAGCCACCTGTCGCAAGGCTACCAGTCCGTCGCCGTGGCTCTGTTCCAGCGTTTTGAGGATCAGGTTACCCAGCCCGACGGCCGACAGCTTGCCCGGCCCCTGCCCGGTTCCCAGCAGGATGGCGATCAGTTCTGCGGAGGAAAGCTGTCTGGCTCCGTGGGCAATCAGCCGTTCGCGAGGACGTTCGCTCTGCGGCAGGTCGGCGATACGCAAGCTGTAGGTCATGAAATTTAGCGAGGGTAGATGCAGAAAGCAGGGCGGCGATCGCCTGTGGCATTGGCGGTCACGCTCCGCAGGCAGCCGATGCTCTCAGTTTTCCCTTAATCCACAGGGCGATCGCGCTGGGAGATCGCGCAATAGATAGATAGATCGCCCGCATCGGGACGCACGATCAGCCCACCGTCGGGAATCTGCACCCTGCGACTCCCCTCAAAGCGCTCAGAAATTCCAAATTCAAAACCCAAAACCCAGAGTCCAAAATCTATAGGACTTACGCAGTTGGATGATTTTTCGCGGGCGCAGCCCGCAAAAAATCATCCAGACTCTATAAAACTCGTTTCAATTGCGTAAGTCTTGATCTAGTCTCAAACCTGTTCTAGCTCGTTAGGACGAAAAGCGTAGATTGCCTGAAGCCCAGCCGCATCGGTATAAATTTGCTGGGTGTCTGGGTCGTATAGATGAAGCACAATTTCCACGGGCGGCGATGGGAAGGAGGCACCCTCCGACCAAACAATCCCGGCAATGATTCCGTAGCTGTATGTGCGATCGCTGTCTGATTCGGGCTGAAACGGCTGCTTCAGGCGTACGAGGTCGCCTATATCCATCGCAATGTTGAGAAATCTGGCTTAAATGATCATTAACCTTACCTTAACCTGAACAGGCCCCGACAAGCTCAGTTTTTCTGAGGGGCGATCGCCCTTCCCTGCTGAGCCGCTAAAATGAGAATTATTAAGAAGTGTTGTGAAATTATTGTGGCGCTGGCGATCGCCAGTTGGAGTAGGGCGCATGGCTCCTCGTGTGGTGGCTCCTCGTGTAGTGGTAGTTGGGGCGGGCATTGGCGGGCTAACGACGGCGGCGCTGCTGGCGCGGCGGGGCTACAGGGTGCGCGTGTTTGATCAGGCGATCGTGCCGGGCGGCTGTGCGTCTACGTTTCGGCGGCGCGGCTTTACCTTCGACGTGGGCGCAACTCAGGTAGCCGGTCTGGAACCCGGCGGCATTCACCACCGAATTTTCTCAGAATTGGGCATCGAGCCACCCGCCGCCACGCCCTGCGACCCGGCCTGCGCGGTCTATCTGCCGGGAGAGTCGGAGCCGATCCGCGTGTGGCGCGACCCGCAGCGCTGGCAGCAAGAGCGACAGCGCCAGTTTCCCGGCAGCGAGCCATTCTGGCAATTGTTAAAAGACCTGTTTGACGCAAGCTGGGCGTTTCAGGGGCGCGACCCGGTGCTGCCGCCGCGCAGCGCGTGGGATGTGTGGCAACTGGTGCGGGCGGTGCGGCCAGGAACGCTGGTAACGCTGCCGCATACGTTTTCTACCGTGGGTCAAGTTTTGCGCTGGTATGGGCTGGGGCACGATCAGCGGCTGCGGCGATTTCTGGACTTGCAGCTCAAGCTCTATTCCCAGGTGGATGCGGAGGAAACCGCGCTGCTCTATGCGGCCACGGCGCTGGCGGTGTCGCAGTCGCCCCAGGGCTTGTTTCACCTCCAGGGCAGTATGCAGGCTTTGAGCGATCGCCTCGTGGAAGCCCTCGAACGGGACGGCGGCACGCTGCATATGCGCCATGCGGTGGAAAGCATCGATACCAGAGACGGTCAAGCCGTCGGCGTGCGCGTCTGCAATCAGAAAACAGGCGAAACCTGGACAGAACCCGCCGACCACGTTGTGGCGAATGTGACAGTGCAAAATCTGGTTAAGTTATTGGGTCAGGCCGCGCCTGCTGGCTATCGACGGCGGGTGGAAAAGCTGCCCGATGGCTCTGGCGCGTTTGTGGTGTATCTGGGCGTAAAACAGGACGCAATTCCGCCAAATTGCCCGCCGCACCTGCAATTTCTCTATGACTTCGACGGGCCGATCGCCGAAAATAACTCTTTGTTTGTCTCCGTCAGCCATCCCGGCGACGGCCGCGCCCCCGATGGCTGCGCCACAGTGATCGCGTCGTCCTTCACCGACCCGCGCATCTGGCAGGGCGATGACCATCATTACACCGAACTCAAGCAGCGCTATACCGAAACGGCGATCGCCCGACTGGGACAATTCTTCCACCTGACTGCCGAAACACTCCTGCATACCGAAGCCGGCACACCCCGCACCTTTGCCCACTTTACCGGGCGCGATCGCGGCATCGTCGGCGGCATCGGCCAGCGCGTCTCTACCTTTGGCCCGTTCGGCTTTGCCAACCGCACGCCGATTCCTCGCCTGTGGCTAGTGGGCGACTCGACCCACCCTGGCGAGGGCACCGCAGGCGTAAGTTACAGCGCGTGGACGGTAGCGCGGCAGATTGGGGCGGTGGGGTAGAGATGGGAGACATGAAAAATGAAAAACGAAGAGCGAAAAACGAAAAATGAAACTTCTTCGTTCTTCGTTCTTCGTTCTTCGTTCTTCCCTACGAGGTCAAGTACGTATACCGGCTGAGCGATCGCTCGTAGTTTTGCAACAGCAACTGCGCTTCTTGCAGGGTAATGCGTCGCTCCTGCAACGCTTCCTCGCTTTGGCGGCGGATGCTCTCGATCAGGTCTTCCGAGTCGTATTGCACATAGCCCAGCACCTCGGTCATGGTGTCGCCCTTCACTACATGCTCGATCTGGTAGCCCTTTGGTGTGAGCTGGATATGCACGGTATTCGTGTCGCCAAACAGGTTGTGCAAGTTGCCCATAATTTCCTGATACGCGCCCCCTAGAAATAGCCCCAGGTAATACGGCTCTGTGGTCTGGAGTTCAGAATTTGCGTCTGCCCCCCGCGCTTTGACTAAGGGATGCAGTTCTAGCACCGACTTCACATCGCGCAGGTCGATAAATTGGTCGATCTTGCCATCGCTGTCGCAGGTGAGATCGGCCAGGGTGCCCCGGCAGGTGGGTTCCTCGTCTAGCCGATGAATCGGCATGATGGGGAACAACTGGTCGATCGCCCAGCTATCGGGAGCAGACTGGAAGACGGACAGGTTGACGTAGTAGATCGACGCCATGATCTTTTCTAGATCTTCCAGGTCGTCGGGCACGTAGTCTTGCTGGCGAGCGATTTGCAAGATCTTGGCGCAGCAGGCCCAATAGAGCCGCTCGGCCCGCGCCCGCTCCACCAGGCTGAGGTAGCCAAACCCAAACAGGCTGATGGCCTCTTCTTTAAACTGCGTTGCGTCGTGATAGGCCTCTTGATAGGTGTCTGGCGTGATGGATTGCCAGGTTTCGTAGAGGTTTCGCAGAATCAGGTGGTCGTCGTCGGTGGTGGGTTCGGGTTCTTCGGCAATTACATCGCTGGTGCCCAGCACGTCGAAGACCAGAACAGACTGGTGAGAGGCGATCGCCCGGCCGCTTTCGCTAATCAGCGTGGGCATGGGCACGCCGCGCTCCTCGCAGGCTTCCTTCACCTCCGCCACTACGTCGTAGGCGTAGTTCTGCATGTTGTAGTTCTTGGAGGCGTAAAAGTTGGTCTTGGAGCCGTCGTAGTCCACGCCCAGCCCGCCGCCCACGTCCAGGTAGCGCATATTCGCCCCTAGGTGCGCCAGTTCTACAAAAATTTGGCTGGCTTCTCGAATTGCGTCTTTGATGACATTAATAGCGGGAATTTGGGAGCCGATGTGATAGTGCAGCAGTTGCAAACAGCTCAGCATGTCGGCGGCGCGCAGTTTTTCCACCGCCTGGATGATTTCGGGAACGGTGAGGCCAAACTTGGCGCGATCGCCCGCCGAGCCGCCCCAGCGCCCGATGCCTTTGGCACTCAGCTTGGCCCGCACGCCCACGATCGGCATGATGCCGAGCTTGCGGCTCTCGGCGATCACCAGATCCACTTCTTCCACCTGCTCCAGCACAATGATCACCGTCTTGCCAAGCTGCTTCGCCAGGATCGCCGTTTCGATATATTCCTGGTCTTTGTAGCCGTTGCAGATCAGCAGTGACCCTGGCGTATCCAGCAGCGCCAGGGCAATCATTAACTCTGGTTTTGACCCGGCCTCCAGCCCAAATTGATAAGGCCGTCCGAAACGCACCAGGTCTTCAATCAGATGTCGCTGCTGGTTGCATTTCACCGGAAACACGCCGCGATAAACGCCTTGGTAGTTGTAGCGGGCGATCGCCTTGGCAAAGGCGGCATTCAGCCGCTGAATCCGGTCTTCCAAAATATCTGAAAAGCGAATCAACAGCGGCAGTCCCAAATTCCGCTGCTTCAGCGCGCGCACCAATTCATATAAATCTAGTGAACCGCCGCGATCGCCCTGCGGAGAAACAGTAACGTGTCCTGCCGCATTGATCGAAAAATACGGATCGCCCCAGCCCTTGATGCGGTACAGTTCCTCACTGTCTTCAATCGTCCAGCCCGACTTCACGCGCCCCGTCTCTGGAGCCGGAAGCTTGGTTATGCGTCGTTCTCGCATTGCGTCTGCCAGGGTTTCGCCTCCTGGTTCCTCTACATCGCTAGCAAAGAGTTTGGGTTTTACTTCCATCAGGTTTTTTCCTCTAGAACATCAACGGTGAGCTGCTGAATGGACTTTAGAGTTCCTTTCACAGAATTCATCTCAACAGTTTGGGGTGCCGCACGGCGCACGACACCCCATCCAGGTCTGCATTTCTTAAGCTCTGCTCAAGTCTAACCCATTTCCTCAAAAAATCTCTGTACCCTTTGTTGGGCAAGGCTTTGATTAAGCTCCGATTAACCTCTGATATGAAGCCTCGGTGACCATTGCCCTTTACCCTTTACAAAGGGACATCTTTTTCTGAGCATAGAGAAGGTTTGCAAGAGTTCTATTGGCATTCCTTCAGAATGTGCCGATGGGAACGTCCCGCTCAGAATTCAGTTAGGAGTTATTTGGAGTAATTATTGTGGAACGCACTTTTATCGCAATCAAGCCCGACGGCGTGCAGCGTGGGCTGGCGGGCGAAATTATCCGCCGCTTTGAGACGAAAGGCTTTACCCTAGTGGGGCTGAAGTTTTTGCAACCCAGCCGCGAACTGGCCGAACAACACTACGCCGTTCATAAAGAGCGCCCCTTCTTCCCTGGACTGGTGGACTTCATCACCTCCGGCCCGGTGGTGGCGATGGTGTGGGAAGGCGACGGTGTGATTGCGGCTGCCCGCAAGCTGATCGGCGCGACCAACCCGCTGAATGCCGAACCCGGTACGATTCGCGGCGATCTGGGCGCAAACATTGGGCGCAATATCATCCACGGGTCGGATGCGCCGGAGACTGCGGAGTATGAAATTGGTCTCTGGTTTAAGCCGGAAGAACTGGTGAGCTGGATGCCGACGATCATGCCTTGGGTACATGAGTAGGGCGATCGCCCTTCGCGGCAGTCGTTGAGTCAGTAGG
>RFIF01000214.1 GCA_003695655.1 Cyanobacteria bacterium J069 | reverse complement strand
CCCCCTCACTCCCTCACTCCCTCACTCCCTCCCCTCCCCATTGCCCACTTCATCTGACTCAGCACGCCGCGCAGCATTGCCACTTCCGGCTCGGAAAGCTGGGTGCGCAGGAAGAGGCGACGGAACTTTTCCATGCGGCTGGCGGCGGTGTGCGGATGGAGATAGCCAATGTCGAGCAGCAGCGCTTCGAGTTGGTTAAAGTAGCCTTCGAGGCTGTCGAGAGAGGCAGGGCTGGCAGTGACGGGGTGTTGGGGTGTTGGGGTGTTGGGGTAGCGATTACTCCAACACTCCAACACTCCATCACTTCCTAAACCCTGACCCCTGACCCCTGACTCCTCACTGATCGCCAGCTCGTAGCAGCAAACGGCGATCGCCTGCGCCAGGTTCATTGAGGCATAGTCATTGCTGGTGGGAACTTGCAGGAAACGCTGGGCCAGGTTGAGTTCGGCGTTGGTGAGGCCGGAGTCTTCGCGGCCAAAGATCAGGGCGGCGGCGGGCAGGGTGCCGTCGGGTAATGGGGCTTTTAGCCAGGGGAGGCAGTCTCGCGGTGGCTCTAGATGGATAGGCAGCGTGGTGCGATCGCGCCCGGTGGTGGCTATGGCCCGTTGGCAGCCCGCCAGCGCGGCCGATAGCGTATCGACCTGCACGGCCGATTCCAGCAGATCGGCGGCATGGACGGCCAGCATTCGCGCTTCAGCACCGAGCGGGTCGCATTGCGGGTTCACCAAGACCAACTGCCGCAGCCCAAAGTTTTTCATGACACGGGCGATCGCCCCCACGTTCAGCGGCCCGGCCGGTTCCACCAGCACAATGCGAATGTGATCCAGCCCCATGTTCACTCGTCACCCCACAACCCCGACTGTTGATTCACCCGGCGATTCACCCAGCGATTCACCCAGCATTCACCCAGCATTCACCCAGCGATTCACCCGGCGATTCATCCACAGTATCAATAGATTGCCTGTATACATGATTTTCTGAATAGCGCTGAGTCACTGCCCGGCGATGCTGTGCAGCGATTCACGCCCGAGGACTAGTCCAGCAGGCTGGGATTTTCGTTCAAAATGCGGGCGCGGCGGCGGCGGGCGACTTCCTGCATGTCGATAATGTAGTCGGTTTCATCGACGATTTCGCCCGTGATCACTTCCAGCACATCTTCCAGCGTCACCACACCCGCCACGCCACCATATTCGTCTACCACTACCGATAAATGCTCGCGGCTGCTCTGAAACGAGCGCAGCAGCCGGTCGGCCCGCAGACTGGTGGGCACAAATGAGGCGCGCCGCACAAACGTCGCCACCGTGCGATCGCCCTTCCCTTCAATCAGCGCCGCCAGCAGCTCATGCCGCAGCACAATCCCCAGCACATCGTCGATTGTGTCGCCAATCACCAGCAGGCGGTTGTGCTGCGATTCAACAATCTCCGGCTTGGATTCTTCCAGCGTCAGCTCGCCCTCTAAATAGGTAATGGCAACACGAGGCGTCATCAGCCGTCCTGCCGTCGCGTCATTCAGCGCAAACACCCGGCGAATCATCTCTGCTTCGTCGTCTTCGATCACGCCCTCTTCCCGCCCGATGCTGGTGAGCAGTTGAATTTCTGCTTCGTTGGTGGTGGGGCGGGTGCCGCTGCCTACAAAGGGAGAAGTCACCTTTTCTAGCAGCCAAACGGCGGGGGTAAATAGCGTCGTCAGCCAGGTTAGCGGGATGGCGATGAAGAGAGAAATGCTTTCGGCGTTGCGTTCGCCAATGGTTTTGGGCAAAATCTCGCCAAAGATGATGATCAAAAAAGTTAGAACGCCAGAAAAGACGCCGAGCAGGGCGCTGTTGAGGACGGAAGCCGCCAGCGAGCCGATGACAATGCTGCCCAGGATATTGAACAGGTTGTTGAAAATGACTAGCGTGGCGATCGGTCGGTTGATTCGTTCTCGAATAGCCAGCAGGGCTTTTGTAGCGGGGCGGTTTGAAGACTGCGCCAGTTGTCGCACTTTGAGGATTGGCATCGACAGCAGGGCCGCCTCGGTGCAAGAGCAAAGAGCAGAGCCACAAATGACAAGCAGCGTAACGGTCAGTAGCGGCAGCATGATGGGTGGAGTCAAGTGCCCAGGTCGAATTGCCCAGGCTTGCGACCTAGCCTAGCGCATTCCTCTGATTCTCCCCGATAGATGGCGACCTCTGTTACAAGTTCCTTAACATTTGGGACGCTAAAAAAACATATGGAAGGAGGTTCAAACTTCCTCAGGCTGTGTATTCTGGAAACTGTCACATTTCGTTTGTAGACACTTTTCGGAATGTGGATAGACAGATCTGGCACAGATGGTTCCCAGAATCTGGCACGGGTCTTGCTGTAGATGCTTAGATTCTCGTTGAATTTTCGCTGAACTCTTTGGCGCTCAGCGATCGCCCCTCCCCTGTCTCACACAGCTCAACATCCCCCCTGGAGACGGTTATGGTCGAGTTTCATATCCAGCCCGATGGCGAAATTCCCGCCTCAACGCAACTCTATAATCAGATTCGGTTTGCGATCGCCTCACGCCAGTTTCCGCCGGGACATCGGCTCCCCAGCACCCGTGCCCTGGCCATGCAGACCGGGCTACACCGCAACACCATCAGCAAGGTGTACCGCATGTTGGAAGACGACGGCATTGTGGATGCCAAGGCGGGCGCGGGCATTTTCGTAAAATCGCAAGGTGACGAAGGCAGCACCAAGGGCAACCTCTCGCCCGTGCTGGCCAAGCATCCCCAGTCCTACAAGCTGGTGCAAAAGAGCCTGGATGATT
>RFIF01000213.1 GCA_003695655.1 Cyanobacteria bacterium J069 | reverse complement strand
GGGTAAATGATAGGGCTGTGTGGCGTGGCGGCGCTCCTGACAAGCGCGAGTTTCAGCCGTCACGATGTCAGCCCCCGCCCCTGGACGCAGTTGCAAGGTTGCCTGCGTCACCAGGCGGCTGGTGTCGCCCTGAAGTACCGACGTGCGATAGCGGAACCCCAGGTCTTGGGGTGAAAGTTTTTGCAATGCGCCTTCTCGCGTTATGAGCTGAGCATTCACTAAAAGATCTGCGGTGCAGGTGTGGTGTGCGCCTGCGTTCATGGCTACTGCGCCGCCTACGGTGCCGGGAATACCCACGGCCCATTCCAGCCCCGCCCAGCCTCGATCGGCTGCTTTCCACGCCAGGCGAGCGATCGGCTCTCCGGCGGCGGCAATTAGCCGTCCCGTCGCTTCGTCAAACTGGGTCTGGCGTAAGTGGCGCGTGCAAATGACGAGGCCTGGCAAGCCGCGATCGCTCACCAGCAGGTTTGATCCTAGCCCTAGCAGTGTCACGGGCACCCCTGCGGCTGTGGCCCAGGCAAAACACGCCTGCAAATCTTCCAGCGTGCGTGGTGACACAAACCACTCGGCTGGCCCACCCACGCGATAAGACGTAAATCCCGCTAAAGACACCATCGGGCGAATGGCGCAGGTGGCACCGATGGGCACAAACGGAACGCGGTTTTCAGAACTGGGCTGGGGTGCGGGGTTGGCCAATGTCATAACCTGAGGGATGCAGCGGACGCTGTAAAACGCTGAGAGCAGCACAAAAGCAGACGGCTTTCAGCTATGCCATCCTCAGTCATGCCGCTTCTCAGTTTAAACCTGGATTGAACCGTGCCCCAAGCAAACGCAAGACCATCTGCATGGTGATGCGTCAGGTCAGGAAATTAGGCGGACTGATAGGTTGCCAGGTTGTTTTGTGCTTCCAGGGTTTGATGTGCAGACACCAGCTCCGGAATAATCCGGTTGAGGCTGCCTGCTCCCAGAAACAGCGCCAGGTCGCCCGGCTTGAGGGCGCGGGTCAGGAAGGCGGAAACATCGTTTAGGGTGGGCTGGTAGATGACATTGGGATGGTGCTGGGCGATCGCCGCTGCCAAGTCTTCCCCGGTAATGCCGCTAGGGTTGGCTTCACCCGCTGCATAGATGTCTGTCGTAATCACCAAATCTGCATCGCTGAAGGCGCGGGCAAACTCTTTCAAAAATACCTGCGTGCGGCTGTAGCGGTGGGGTTGGAAAATCGCCACCACGCGCCGCTGCTCATTGGCGAAAGACTCGACTCGCAGCCGCGCTGCTGCCAGCGTGACCTGAATTTCGCTGGGGTGGTGGGCATAGTCGTCGATAAAGAGAATTTCATTGGCTTCGCCGCGATGCTCGAACCGGCGGCGAGCGCCCTGAAAGCTCTTGAGGATAGTGGCAATCTGGTCGAATTCTAGATTGAGATAGCGACCAACGGCGATCGCCGCCAGGGCATTGCTCAAATTGTGGCGTCCCAACACCGTCAGCTTCATCGTGCCCAGGGGTTTGCCCCGCTCCCACACACGAGCGGAGGTGCCGCCCGCACCATACACCACCTGGTCTACGGTATAATCTGCGCCCAAATTGGGATTAAGGCTATAGCTAATGTGAGGCGGCACTTCTGCCCGCAGCAGGTCACAATCCCAGCAGCCGATCAGCACTTTACAATTGCGAGCAAAGGCTTGGAACGTCTGCACCACCTCATCGACCGTGGCGTAGTGGTCGGGGTGATCCAGTTCTACATTCGTAATGACGCCAATTTCGGCAGCCAGCTTAACGAGCGACCCGTCCGACTCATCCGCCTCGGCGACCAAGTAATCACCGTGGCCCAGGCGAGCGTTGCCTTCCCAGGCACTGACTTCGCCCCCAACCACAATCGTTGGATCGGTTCCGGCCCGCAGCAGCAAATAGCCGATCATGCTGCTGGTGGTGGTTTTGCCGTGGGTGCCTGCAACGGCGATACCGCGATACTCGTGCATCAGCGCTGCTAATAAGTCAGAGCGATGGAAGATAGAACAGCCTAGCTCCAGCGCTGCTCGGTATTCTGAATTGTTGGGATTAATTGCAGTAGAACAAATGACTTGTGGCAGGACATGCAGACTCGGTGCATCGACCACGCGGGCAACTGGCTCTACACCCAGGCTAAGAACCGCCACGCTGCCTGCTTCTTCGGTCGTGGTTCGCACGGATGCTTTGCTGGTTGCCTCAGTGCCAAAAAACTCTAGGTTAGACGCATCTTGACTCAGAAAAATATGAGCGCCTTCGGCCTGCAACCGTCGGGTAATGTCATTCAGGCAGATGTCTGAGCCAGAGACAGGTAGGTTTCGTTTCGCCAGAATATAGGCTAGAGCCGACATTCCAATACCGCCGATGCCAATAAAATGGAACGGCTTGCCGCTAAGATCAACAGGATTCAACGTCCTCACTCCTTCTACACCACACCACACAATGTCACGCGATATCATAGCAAGATTTACTTTTTCGGGATACCTAAGACGACATACCTCGTCCTCTGAGACTATTATTGAAAGCTGTTGAATGATTTAACGGTCTAAAACGGTCTAAACCGTCGGGTGACTCACTCTAAACTGTCTAGAATCATCGGCTGACTTGAACGGTTTAACTCTCTCTTTAAGGCTCTTTAGCGAGATGAGTCATCGACTTACTTGCTAAATACATAGCGGGTTAATAGCTGGAAAATAGCTCGATATTACGCTCGATCTTGCGTCTGATAATTCAGAGGCTAATTAGAAAGGTTGGCTCGTTTGCTGATCCAATGTGCCCTTAAATAAGGTGCCCCTAAAAAATAAGGTGCCCCTAAATAGTGCACTGAGTCACTGCCAAAAGTCCAGTCAATTCGTCAGACTCAATCCCAGCATTGGAATCCCAGTATGGGTTAGTGAGAAGGAGACTCTGCTGGGCTGGGTTAATTTTGACTGTCTGATGAATATCTAAAAATACCTGTGATTTTTGAGGTCAATGGCAGAGAGCACACTGAATTGATGGCGATCGCCTTAATTTGAGGAATTTGGATGCACTACGAACCCCCAATTTCAGCGCCCTGAACGCTTGAACGATCGCCCGATGGCTCTAAAAACGACTGAGAATTGACCCAATCTTACTTAAGATTCCCCAATTTGCTACGGATAACGTCCTGAGTTTTTTTAAGTGTGTCTTTAGTGAAGGCAGATTCAGGCGGGCGGATTCAGGCGGGCGGATTCAGGCGGGCGGATTCAGGTATGTTTCCTGACTTGTAAAATGCAGCTATGGCCGGCGACGCTGGGGTGTTAGCGGTGGTGCTAGCGGTATAGCTGTGGGTCGCTGGTGCCAGACCCTGAAGGTTGGGAGGCGGAAGGGCGATCGTCCCCCAAGCGGTGACTTGTGGCACCCTGTCTAGGGGATACACCTTGTTTAGGGATACACCGTTGATGAACCCGATTCCAGGCTCAATGCTTGGCAATAGTCAAGACGTTGCTTGAGTTTCTCTGTTGCTGTCTGCATCCGCCAAATCATTTTGCCAAACCGTAATGAAGCGCCTGGGCATCTTTGGGGGCACGTTTAATCCGCCTCACTGGGGTCATCTACACATTGCTGAGGCTGCCGTGCACCAGGGCCACCTCGATCGCGTCCTGTGGGTTCCGGCGGTGATGCCGCCCCATCGTGTGCCTCAGGAATTGGTGGCGATCGCCCATCGGGTCGAGATGGTCAAGCGGGCGATCGCACCCTACCCGGCCTTTGAGCTATGCCTGGTAGAACCTGAATTTCCCAATGCCCCTTCTTATGCGATTGATCTGTTCCATCAGTTGCAGCAATCATTCATTAGCAATTGTGATGAAACCGACCCTGCTGATCCGCAGTGGTTTTGGATTATTGGACAGGATGCATTTTCCACGCTGCCCCGCTGGTATCGTCGCCAAGAGCTAATTCCTCGCTGCCTGTGGCTAGTTGCGCCCCGCCCGTCCGCTGCGACATCGATTGCGGTGGCTCCGCCGCAGACCGTCGCGCAACTGCTCCAGGCAGAAGGCATCCCCATTCGCTGGCAGATGCTGGATCTGTTGCCGATGACCCTGGCATCCAGCCAGATTCGGCAGCTCAGGGGCGATCGCCGCCCAATTTATTCGCTCGTTCCCGCAGCCGTGCATCACTATATCGAGGAAAAAGGGCTTTATTAGGAGGCAGGGGCAGAATCAAGCAGCCGAACCTGAAACCTGATCCC
>RFIF01000212.1 GCA_003695655.1 Cyanobacteria bacterium J069 | reverse complement strand
TCAGGGCTGCCATCCTGGTAGGTAATCGCTGTGCCGACGCCCGTCACGACGGCATCGGGCGGCAGCAGCGGTTTTTCTGAGAGGAGCTGCTGATAGAGGGTGGGCGATCGCCCTGTCGAGTAGACAATTTTGGTGCCGTGAGACTCTCGGTGCTGATGCAGCGCTTCATTGAGCTGCGCCATTGCTTCATCATCGCCCACCAGCGTATGATCCAGGTCGGTAATGAATAAAAACTGTGTCACGGCTGCTGTTTCCTCCGGGTTCAACCGCCCTTACCATAGCCCGAAGTGGGGAATACTACCAAGACAAGAAGGGCACAACTCGATGTTTCGCTAGAGTGTTTCGCTAGAGAGAGAATGCACGATGGCAGTCTGGTTGTTCTAGTGCCAATGCTCTACCTCAAGCAGGAGCCTCAAGCGGTAGCCTCAAAATAGCCACACTGCTAACCACACCGCTCCACCAGTCGATTCATTGTCTAGTGGATAACCCCAAAGTTGATAACCTCAAATCTTTAGTTGATAACCCAAAAGTTGATAACCCAAAATTTTTAAAGGCCCTGTCTCCTCCTGTTTGCTTACCTCATTTGCTCGATCAGCGTGTAGCGAGACCCTAATGCAGCGAAGAGTTGTTTCTCAAGAGTCCGATGTTGTCCCTCCTGTCCCGGAATTGATGCTCCCAGAGTTCGTTTCTTTCCCAAAGGTCTTTGCCACAGCGCTCGATCGAGTCCAGACGCGGCTAAAACTAAACCCGGTTGCAGAACTGGTTCAAGATTTTGGGCGATCGCTCCAGACGGGAGGACTCGCCAACGTGGTTCTGCGCTATTTTGACCGCTACGCTCACCCCAAGCTTTCCATTTCTAATCGTTCTCCCCAGGGCTTTGGAACTGCCGCGCTCCCTTCATCGGCGCAGCCGACAGAGCCGATCCAGCCCTTAGCCGCCGCGTCCAGTTCGGCTTCGCCACCCTCTGACTTTGCCGCCAAGAAGCCGTCTACGAGCGGGTTTCGCGCCAAGCTAGATCGGGTGATTGGGCGATCGCTCCGGCCCCAGTCCGACGCGCCCGTGCCGCTGTGCTGGGCCGCCACCACCCTGCGACAGCCCTACGCCAATCTGGGCGATGCGCTCAGTCCAGTGATTGTCAGCGCGCTGTCGGGGTTGCCAATTGTGCATCAGCGGTTTGACTCGTCTACAGAGCGCCTGGCCAGCGTCGGCACGATTGGGCATGGGCTGAAAAATGGCTCGGTTCACCTGTGGGGCACAGGTATCGACGGCAAGCGGCATCCGTTCCATCGTCATCTGACCTATTACGAGCGCCCGCCAAATACGGAATTCACAATGCACGCCCTGCGCGGCCCGTTCAGCGCCAGGGTGTTTGAAAAACAGGGCATCCCGGTTTCCGACGTGTATGGCGATCCGGTAATGCTGCTGCCAGGGATTATGTCGCCTGCGCCTGCCAAGACCCACGAGCTAGGGATTATTGTTCACATCTCGGAGCTAAGCGAACTCAAGGATGGGGCCGCCGTGCGCGGCGAACTGGGACGTTACCACATTCCCGACGATCTGCAAGATTCGGTAAAAATCATCACCACGCTGACCGACGCCAGCCTCGCAGCCTTGGAAGACCGCGTGCGAGAGATGACCGCCTGCAAGCGCATCCTCAGCACCAGTCTGCATGGTCTGGTGATAGCGGAAACCTACGGGATTCCCTGCGCCTACTTTCGCCCCGTTGGGCGCGGCCCGGTGCAGGTTGATCTGATGGACGAGCAGGTATTTATCGACCATCGCGTGCGCGACTACTACTGCGGCATGGGATTGAACACGCTGGCAATTTACTGCCGAGATCGGAAGCGGCCCACCAACTGGGAAAAGGCGATCGCCGCGATTGACAAAATTTGGCAGCCTGTCGAGTGGTCGCCCGAACGGCTGCTGGAGGCGTTTCCCCTACCGCTGGCAGTCGATCCAATGAAGGCGGCTAAATTTGGCGATCGCGCGTTGCTAGAGCGGATTCGCTTATAGTTCTCCCAAAAATCCTCAAAAAAAATCTCAAAAAAACAGCGCGGGCTAAGCCCACGCTGTTTTATATCGCGTTAGCGGCTCTAGAGCTTCGTGCCGCAGTTGGGACAGAAGTTATTATCTGGCTCGTTCTCCGTACCGCAGCGGTTGCAGGTTACAACCGTTTGCGCTAACTCGGCTTTTGGGCGCTCCGGCAGACCCAGCATCTGAGCATTGCTCTTGCCGGGGGCGACCATCGGATAGCAGTTTTCATTTCGATTCACATGCACATCCATCAGCACAGGGCCAGGGTGAGCCAGCATTTCGGCGATCGCCCCCGCCAGTTCCTCCCGGCTGTGCACCACCAATCCCTTAACGCCATAGGCTTCCGCCAGCTTCACAAAGTCCGGCATACTCGGCTTCATCTCCGAGGAAGAATAGCGCTCCTCATAGAAAGTTTCCTGCCACTGACGCACCATACCCTGCCAGCCGTTGTTAATAATCACGGTCTTAGCGGCAATGCCGTATTGGGACAGCGTACCCAGCTCCTGGATATTCATCTGGATGCTGGCGTCGCCGCTGATGCAGATGACTTGTTCATCCGGCAGCGCCATCTTCACACCCATCGCTGCGGGCATCCCAAAGCCCATCGTGCCCAAACCAGCGCTAGAAATCCACTTGCGGGGCCCCGTCTTCAGGAACTGCGCCGACCACATCTGATGTTGCCCCACATCTGTTGTGTAAAAGGCATCTGGCGCTTGTCGCCCCACCTCTACGATGACTTCCTGGGGCGACAGCATGTCAGCATATTGCGGCACGGTCAGCGGATAGTCATGCTTCCAGCGGCCAATCCGCGCCAGCCACTCTTGCGTTTGGTGCAGGTCGGGGGCAGCGCCACTCTCCATATCTCGCCGCAGCAGGTCTGCCAGCACATGCCGCACGTCGCCCACAATCGGCACTTCCGGGGCGCGATTTTTGCCCACTTCTGCCGGGTCTACATCAATGTGGATGACCTTGGCGCGGGAAGCAAACTCGTCTAGCTTGCCTGTAACCCGGTCATCAAAGCGGGCACCCACCGCAATCAGCAGATCGCACTCGCTCACGGCGTAGTTAGCATAGGCAGTGCCGTGCATCCCCAGCATCCCCACTGACAGCGGATGATGCTCGTCAAACGCGCCCTTGCCCATCAGCGTCGTCGTCACGGGCAGCCGGAACCGCTCTGCCAGCGCGTGAACCTCAGCATGGGCATCGGCCGTAATCGCGCCGCCCCCCACATAAAGCAGGGGTTGCTTGGCTTCGCGGATGAGCTTTAGCGCTTTTACAATCTGATTCGGGTTGCCCCGCACGGTGGGACGATAGCCCGGTAGCTTCACGCTGCCCGGCTCGACAGGTACATAGTCAAAAGCTTCCAGTCCTACATCCTTGGGAACATCGATTAGCACCGGGCCAGGGCGACCAGAACGGGCAATGTAGAACGCTTCGGCCACAATCCGCGCCATATCTTTGGGATCGCGCACTACATAGGAATGCTTAACGATGGGTAGCGTGATACCAAAAATGTCGGTTTCTTGGAACGCGTCGGTGCCGATCGCCGCTCGCGAAACCTGACCCGTCACCACCACCAGCGGAATCGAATCCATCTGAGCCGTCGCAATGCCGGTTACCAGGTTGGTTGCTCCTGGGCCAGAGGTGCCAAAGCAAACGCCAACCTTCCCTGTAGCGCGGGCGTAAGCATCTGCCGCATGGGACGCACCCTGCTCATGGCGCACCAAAATATGGCGGATCGCGCCCGATTGCTCAAAGCGATACAGCTCGTCATAAATGGGCAGAATTGCACCGCCAGGGTAGCCAAAAATATGCTGAACCCCATGCCGTACCAGGCTATCCATCAGAGCGTAGGCACCAGTGGCCCGCACAGGCGCGACGAGGGGGGACGCAGAGACACGGGTAGAGGAAGCAACCTTAGACGGATCGGGCAAGAGTTCGCGCATAGGAAGGTGCTGTGGGTATCTGTATCTATTGCTGCATAAGAGCGGATATTCCAGTCTAGTTCTGATGTTGCAATCCTGTCGAGTGACCTGAGCAGAGGATTTTAGGGGATCATGCGGGGATCGATGCGTTGTTGAGTCTAGAGCTACAGGGGCCGATCGGGAAGGGGCGATCGCCCTCTCCTTTCCAGACCTTGCAAGACCCGCCCAACAGACGGATTTTTGAGACCCCAGCACCTCTCAAACCGAGGATTGCACCAGGAGCGAAGGCGGCTAGTACGTGGAAGGCGATCGCCTTCTGTTCTTCTTACTCCTGTCAAGAATTGGTGACGATCCAGGTGCTAGCCCGCCGCCGAGTCAGGCAACTTCTACCGACGAACGAATGCGCTGGAGCAAGTCGTAAAACGGCTCCCAGTTGTCGAACTCGGCGATCGCCCCCCACACCGCCTCAATCTCCGGACGGACAATCACCACCATTGGGTTATGCTGCCTGAGCCGCGCCGCCACCTGCAACAGCTCGGCTTCAGGAACCTGGTTTAGCGCTCGGTGATAGGTCTGTCGCCACAGCTTAAAGCTGCTTTCCAGCGCGTCGGCCTGTTCAGAGACCGACTCCGCAAAGATCAGCGCGGCATCTTCTCGCCAGCTTGGCGAAAACTGCTCGCGCAGCGTCCGAAAGAATTCGTGATAGCCAATCTTAGTCGCCTGCAAAAACTGGAGCGTTTGCCCAATTAGCGCATTTTCTAGCTCGGCGGGCAGCGCCTCAAACCCCAGTCGGCGCAGCATCCGTTGCCCGTAGGTAGCAACATAATGCGCTTCAAAGGCGGCAAGTCCGGCTTCCAGATCGGTCGCACTCATCACTAGCTTGAGCGGCACTTGCAGCAACTCCAGGTTTAGCCGACAAATTCCCGGCTGGTTGGCATAGGCATAGCGCCCAAAGTGGTCAAAATAGGCAGCCGTGAACTTGGGGTCAAACCGTTCGATAAAGGCGTAGGGGCCGTAATCGAAGCTTTCGGCAGTAATCGCCATGTTGTCTGTATTCAGCACCGCATGGCAAAAGCCCGCCGCCATCCACTGGGCGGCCAGTTCTGCAACTCGCAACACCAGTTCGGCATAAAAGCGGGCGTCGCGGTCGGGTTCGCGACTCAGGTGGGGATAGTAGGTGTCGATCACATGGTCGAGCAGCGTGCGGATCAGGTCGGGGCGCTCTAGGGAATGCAGTCGCTCGAAAGTGCCAAAGCGAATGTGCGATCGCTGCATTCGCACCATCACCGCAGAGCGCGTCGGCGACGGTTCATCGCCCCGCCACAGCCCTTCTCCCGTTTCTACCAGGCTCAAGCAGCGCGACGTGCGCACCCCCATCACCTGCAACATTTCTGCTGCCAACACCTCACGCACGCCGCCCTTCAGCGTCAGCCGGCCATCGCCACCCCGCGAGTAGGGTGTCGTGCCCGAGCCTTTTGTCCCCAAGTCATAGAGATTGCCATCAATACCGCGTACCTGCCCATACAAAAAGCCGCGGCCGTCTCCTAAATCGGGATTGTAATAACCAAACTGGTAGCCGTGATAGCGCATCGCCAGCAGTGGCAACCGCCCTTCAAACTTGCCAAACGCTTGCAAAAAATGTGAATCACTCACCAGATTTGGATCAAGCCCTAAAGTCGGCAACAAATCATCATTGCGAAACCGCAAAATGTGCTGAGGAAAAATTGCGGCATCTACCGGATCGGCATACTCGCCGCCGAGGGCTTCAAAAGCAGGCTCGAATATGAGATTAAGCAGTGGGTTATCAGACTTTTGCACCGAAAGTGTCATGATCAATTGCGCCTTGCTTTACACACTGTTTACACAAATTAATAAAAAGACAACGAAGTTTGAAGTCTACTTTCTCCCTGATCTTCAGCGCAAATTCCAGGAAACAATTGACTCTTCAAGTTCTGAGCTAATTTCTGCGGAAGGGTAGTTTTGGAGGGACTGCATCTGCTTCTGTAGGAGTGTGCTAGGGTTGAATGGGATTATTTTCGGCTGTGTACTCGCGTGACGAATGGCTCTCCGAATCTAACTCTCCGCACTTTTTTTGATTCTGGAAGGAGTCCAAATGTCCATTTACATCGGTAATCTGTCCTACGAGGCAACGCAGGAAGAAATTACCCAAATTTTCACCGAATACGGCACCGTCAAGCGGGTGCAACTCCCGACTGACCGGGAAACGGGGCGTCCCCGTGGCTTTGGCTTTGTGGAAATGAGCACGGATGCGGAAGAAGAAGCCGCTATCGAAGCGCTTGACGGAGCCGAGTGGATGGGTCGCGACCTTAAGGTTAACAAGGCTAAGCCTCGGGAAGATCGCTCCTCTGGTGGTAGCTGGGGTGGTAATCGTGGCGGTGGCGGTGGCAACTTTTCTCGCCGCTACTAGGGTCTAAACCTGAGAGTTTTAGACTAGGTTTTAATACCTGCCTGCCTGCCAGAGGCTGCATGTTGAACCAATGTGCAGCCTCTTCTCAGCTATCGTGTTGTGGTTTGTTTTGTTCTTACAGGGCAATAATGCGGTTATGGCGATGCAGATACGTGCCGTATAGCGATCGCCAAGCTGTGAGTTGAGCGCTGTGAGTTGAGTATTGTGCTGCTGGCATCAACGTTATCAGAAAAAGCAGGGAGAGAGGCAAGATTTTGCAAACGGGCTGGTTAGTTTTTTTGGAATGCTGTCAGCCTGATATTTAAGAGGAGATGGAATGGCCCAAGTCGTACTTGGAGAAAACGAAGGAATTGAGTCGGCCCTCCGCCGTTTCAAACGCAAAGTTTCTCAAGCGGGAATCTTCCCGGATATGCGGAAGAATCGTCATTTTGAAACCCCAATTGAGAAGCGCAAGCGGAAGGCACTGGCTAAGCGGAAACTTCGTCGGAAACGCTTTTAGAGAAATGGGTCAGTGCTCTTTCAGAAACCTTTTTAGGGGCTAAATAACGCTAGGTTTGGGCGTCTAGATGCTGTGTGCAGTTGCGGATATATTTCCCCTGCACACAGCATTTGTGTTTCACACAACATTTGTGTTTCACACAACATTTGTGTTTAGGGAGGCTTGAGGGCGCTCAACAAACTACGGTTTGGAGAAATTTAGGGGTAACATTGTTAGCTGACGGCTGAGGAAAAGGTGGACATGCTGCTAACGAGATGGCATGTTTTGTATGCGGGGCGAGTCAGCTTATGATCATTGCGATCGCCAATCAAAAGGGCGGCGTTGCGAAAACCACCTCTACCATTGCGCTGGCAGGGCTGCTGGCAGAAGAAGGGCCTTGCCTGGCGGTAGATCTTGACCCGCAGGGCAACCTTTCAACCGGGCTGGGCGTGGATGCGGCAGCGGTTCCCTACACGACCTATGACGTGATCACTGCGAAGGTGAGCGCCAAAGAGGCGATCGTGCCGACCCGCTTTGAGCTGAGCCTGCTGGCAACGGACATTTCCCTGGTCAAGGCGGAAAAAGATTTACTGGCGCAACCGGAGCGGTTCTATGCCCTAAGGTCGGCCCTTGATCCCGCCAAGTCTCAGTTTGAGCAGATTTTGATTGACTGCCCGCCCAGTTTGGGCTTGCTGACGCTAAATGCGCTGTCGGCAGCCGATTTGCTGCTGATCCCAGTGCAGTGCCAGTTTTTTGCCATCAAGGGACTGGAAGGGCTGCTGGAAACCATCGACTCGGTGAAGAAGCGGCTCAATCCTCACCTGCG
Source organism: Cyanobacteria bacterium J069 (assembly GCA_003695655.1). GTDB lineage: Bacteria > Cyanobacteriota > Cyanobacteriia > Elainellales > Elainellaceae > Thermoleptolyngbya. The sequence goes on along the minus strand of RFIF01000212.1, from coordinate 4,135 downwards.
GGTGCTGGGCGTGCTGCCGACAATGGCGGAGACGAACACGGTTATCACCCAGGACGTGCTGAAGCTGTTGCGATCGCAGCTCGATGGCGTGCGCGTATTTGACCCTGTGCCCAAGTCGGTGCGCTTTCCGGAGTCGAATATGGCGGGTCAGCCGATTCATGTGTTTACCCGCGAGTGGCGCGTGGTGCAGCCCTATCGCGAGGTCGTGCGAGAACTACTCATGCTGGAGGAGGCGTAGCGCATGGGCGTATTTGGGCAGGCGTATCAATATGCATTGGAGAACGGGAGCGACCTGATCGCCGCGCTGCAACGGCATTTGCTGTTAGTGGCAGTGCCACTGGCGGTGGGGCTGCTACTGGGGCTGCCGCTGGGGCTGTGGAGTTCGCGATCGCCTGCTGCCTCGGCTGTGTTAATCAACGGCTTCAACGCGCTGCGAGTGATCCCCAGTTTGGCGATTTTATTTTTGGCCATTCCCTACTTTGGGCTAAGCTTCCAGTCGGCGGCGATCGCCCTGACGCTGCTGGTCATGCCGCCGATTTTGATCAGCACCGACGTAGCCTTTCGCACGATTGACCCGATGATCCGCGAAGCCGCTCACGGCATGGGCATGAGTCCCGCTCAAGTGTTGCAGCAGGTAGAGTTTCCCCTGGCGCTGCCCGTTGTAATTGCAGGCATCAAAACGGCGCTGGTGGAGGTGATTGCCAGCGCTACTCTGGCTGCATTTATCGGCGCGGGCGGGCTGGGCACCTTTATTGTCCGTGGTTTCGCGCTTTATGACAACGCGATTTTGCTAGTCGGCGCAGTTCCCGTGGCGCTGCTGGCGCTGGCGGCAGAGCTGATCATGAGCGCCCTGCAACGATCTGTGCAGCCGCCGACTCGTTAGCTCGCAGCCTCAATCACGCCTCTTCCGGATTGAGCCGCATCATATCCCAGGTGGTGTAGGTGCCAATGGGACTCCAAATCAGGTACGGCAGCAACAGCCAGGCCGCCGGACGAGACAAAGACAGTAGCGCGATGAAGAGGGCGATCGCCACGACTAGCCCCGCTGCTCCCAGCCACAGCCCCACCCGAATGCGCCGCAGACCCAGCATTACTGGCGTGTAGAGCAGCGTCACCACTTCCAGCAGCAGGTAGACCATCATCAGTCCCCAGGTTTGGTTGGTGCCAGGTTCGCGCTCCCAAATGATGTAGGCTGACCAAGCCGCACAGGTAAACACTGTCGTCCAAATGACTGGAATTAACTTTTCAAACGTGAGCCAGTCAGGCCGACGCAGCCGCCGAAACCATCCCCTGCCCTGCGAGGTCGTCAGGCTGCCCAGCGCAAACGCCAGACCCAACATTACCCCGCCAATCACCATCCAAGATCGAATCATGCCAATAGAGAGGCGATCGCCTCAAGCTTACGTGTGAATTTGACTTGCGTCCGCAGCCAATTTTAATCTGTTCTACCGCCTCTCCGAATCTCTCTGATGTAAGACTCAGAGTTTAGCCCCTTTTTCTTGAGCTTTAGGGTTTCTAATACCGTTCTTAGCAGGGACTCATTTGGCAGACCAATTGCAAGACTAATCTGACCTTGGGGCTGGAACTGTTCAAGAGGCTTAAAGCTACTTCTCAAAGCTGCTTTCAATAACGATACGTTGAAGCAATAAGTCTCGGCAGTTTTAGCGCGGTCTTTCCTGTTGGGCAGTTGCTTGTCCCTGGCGATCGCCCTCACCCTGCTTTAGAAAATCAGGCAGCGGCTTTCTACGGCAACAAGCACAACAACTAGCAAGACAACAAGCACGACAACAAGAGAGTGATGAAAAAGAGGGCAGGGCCGAATTTGCTTCGACCTTGCCCTCTTTTCAGGAAAACTTTCCAATGAAACGCCGCCGTGAAACCTGAGCCAATCGGCCTCAGCCCATCCGCGTTAGCCCGTTGAAAACAGCCTTGGCCTAGCGCTTAGCCAGCTTCTTCATCATCTTGCGCAAGCGAATGGACTCTGGCGTCACCTCCAGCAGTTCGTCTGGGCCAATGTATTCAAGTGCCCGCTCCAGGCTCATTTCCACCGGGGCCTGAAGCTGTACCAGTTCGTCGCCGCCGGATGCCCGGTGGTTGGTCAACTGCTTGGTCTTGCAGACGTTCAGCTCCAGATCCTGCTGGCGATTGTGCTCACCAACAATCATGCCTTTGTAGACCTTTGTCCCCGGCGTGATGAAGAACACACCCCGATCTTCGGCGTTCTTCATGGCATAGAACGTGGCCACCCCTTCTTCAAAGGAAATCAGCACGCCATTGCGGCGCGTTTCCACATCTCCCGACAGGGGGCGGTAGTCGAGGAAGCTGTGGCTCATGATGCCTTCACCCCGCGTCAGGCGCATAAACTCGCCCCGGAAGCCGATCAGTCCCCGTGCCGGAATCACAAACTCTAGCTGGGTGCGTCCGTTGCCGCCGACGCGCATGTCTTGCATTTCGCCACGTCGCTGCCCCAATCGCTCAATGCAGCCACCGACAGATTCTTCGGGCACATCCAGCACCAGCAGCTCAAACGGCTCGCAGGGGTGGCCGTCGATCGTGCGGTAAATCACCTGCGGCTGCGACACCTGAAACTCGTAGCCTTCGCGGCGCATGGTTTCAATCAAGATACCCAGGTGCATTTCGCCCCGCCCAGACACGGCAAACTTATCGGGCGAGTCGGTTTCTTCGACGCGCAGGGCGACGTTGGTTTCCAGTTCTCGCATGAGGCGATCGCGCACCTGGCGAGATGTAACCAGCTTGCCCTCTTTGCCAGCAAACGGCGAATCATTTACCCAGAAGGTCATTTGCAGCGTCGGCTCATCCACCTTGATCAGCGGCAGTGCCTGGGGATTTTCGGGATCGGTAATCGTTTCGCCAATATTGGCATCGGCAAAGCCCGCCACAGCCACGATATTGCCCGCCGAAGCGCTGCCTAGCTCGACCCGCTTTAGCCCTTCAAAGCCCAGCAGCTTGCTAATTTTCGCCTTCACAATAGCTCCTGTTTCTGTCACCAGCGCCGCCTGCTGTCCGGCGTTGATCGTGCCGTTGTGAATGCGGCCAATCACGATGCGACCTAGATACTCGGAATAGTCGAGCGTCGTTACCTGGAGTTGAAGCGGTTTGGTGGGATCACCCACAGGCGCAGGCACATGCTCCAAAATCGCCTCAAACAGAGGCTTCATGTCAGAGCTTTCATCTTCTAAATCTTTCTTGGCAAAGCCGCCCAACCCAGAAGCGAACAGGTAGGGAAACTCACACTGATCGTCGTCTGCGCCCAACTCCAAAAATAGATCCAAAACTTTGTCGATCGCCCCAAACGGATCAGCCTGGGGACGGTCGATTTTGTTCACCACCACCACAGGACGCAGCCCTTTTTCCAGTGCTTTTTTTAGCACAAAGCGAGTCTGGGGCATCGGCCCTTCATTGGCATCGACAATCAGCACGCAGCCATCGACCATGCCCAAAACCCGCTCCACTTCGCCCCCAAAGTCAGCGTGGCCAGGGGTGTCCACGATGTTAATTAGCGTCTCTTTGTAGTGAACCGCTGTATTTTTCGCCAAGATAGTGATGCCGCGCTCCCGTTCCAGCGCGTTGGAATCCATCACGCAGTCCGGGACTTCTTCGCCTTCTCGAAAGGTGCCGGATTGTTTTAGCAGAGCGTCCACCAGGGTCGTTTTGCCGTGGTCAACGTGGGCAATGATGGCAACATTGCGAATCGGCAGCGTCATAAGGAAAAGTCCCGGTTGAAAGTGAATACGAGCGTGAATATCGAAACCCGGCTGGGCCAGAGCAGTCTGGGCGTTTTAGCAGAAGGCGCTGGCAGATTGAGAATCTGGATATGAACCTGGTGGGCGATCGCTTTTATCGCCTCTTGCTTTTATCGCTTCTTTAGAAACTCTTTCGGGTCAAAGCGCCAGATCTCGTGTAAAGAAGCCGTAACGATTCTAGCTTATTCGTCACCCAATCCGCTGGCCAAAGTGTGCCGAGATGATCATTCCTCCGCCAGACGCTGGCCGTAACAGCCAGACTGTACGCTTAAAACCAGACTTTACGTTTAGAAAAAGAAACAAAAGAAACAGAAAATACTAAGCCTGAATCAGAGCGGATTTACAAAGTCAATCCTAAGTCGCTTATATCC
>RFIF01000211.1 GCA_003695655.1 Cyanobacteria bacterium J069 | reverse complement strand
CAGCGGTGCTCCCTGACTCATTGTTTCGCGGCCAGTCCCCTTCCGCAATTCCTTGTAAAATGAAGTGTAGAAACCTTGCTGAACCTGGGAAAACACTGTGCCGCATACGATTGTTACCAATATCTGTGAAGGCGTTGCCGACTGTGTAGATGCCTGCCCTGTCGCCTGCATCAACCCCGGCCCTGGCAAAAATAACAAAGGAACCGAATGGTACTGGATTGATTTCAGCACCTGTATCGACTGCGGCATCTGTCTGCAAGTGTGTCCGGTAGAAGGAGCGATCTTGCCCGAAGAGCGTCCCGATCTCCAGGAAACACCCTAATGTTTCTGACCTAATGTTTCTGACCTAATGTTTCTGATGTGTGCCTCAGTTGCTTCCCTAAGTTGCTTCTACGTTTTTACGCCTCCCCCAAGCGGCATTGACCCGCTACCATCCCTCACCATAGGCGATCGCCAAGGCAAGCAACCAGAACAGACTTGGGTACACCCCAACCCCTAACCCCCAATCCCTAAATCCTAATGACCGCCGCCGCTCCCCTGCTGACTGTGGAATCGGTTTACGCAGGCTATATCCAGGATCTCGACATTTTGCAGGGTGTGAACTTTCGCGTTAACCCTGGCGAAATTGTGGTGGTGGTGGGGCCCAACGGCGCGGGCAAGTCCACGCTGGCAAAAACGATTTTTGGGCTGCTGACGCCCCACCGCGGCCGCATTCACTTTCGCAATCAGGACATCACCGGCCTCAAATCTGACCAGATTGTGCGACGCGGCATGTGCTACGTGCCGCAAATTGCCAACGTCTTTCCCTCGCTGACGATCGAGGAAAACCTGGAAATGGGCGCGTTTACCCGCACAGGGTCGATTCAGCGCCTCAAGCAAAAAATCTTTGACACTTTTCCCCGGCTGGCAGAGCGGCGGCGACAGCGGGCGGGAACTCTATCGGGCGGGGAGCGCCAAATGCTGGCGATGGGGCGGGCGCTGATGCTTGATCCAGAGCTGCTGATTTTAGATGAACCGTCGGCGGCGCTATCGCCGATTTTGGTGAACGATGTGTTTGAACGCATTCGGCAGGTCAACCAGATGGGGATGGCGATTATGCTGGTGGAGCAGAACGCTCGCAAGGCGCTGGCGATCGCCCATCGTGGCTATGTGCTGGATACTGGGCGCGATCGCATTGAAGGTTCTGGCCCCGAACTGCTGAATAACCCCCGCGTCAGCGAACTTTATCTCGGCGTGCGCCCCGCTGTGTAAAACGCTGTCTGCCGCATCCAAACCCAATCAAGTCAGTCAATCAATTTGAGGACGCCCTTATGCCTGCCAAACCCGGCATCATCCTGACCACCGCCAGCCAGATTGGTGATCTCAAAATAGTCGATCATCTTGGCATTGTCAGCGGCGAAACCATTCTGGGAGCCAATATCTTCAAAGACTTTTTTGCGGGCATTCGCGACATCGTGGGCGGGCGATCGGCGGGCTACGAGCGATCGCTCCGGGAAGCCAAAGACACCGCCATGCGCGAAATGGTGGAACAGGCCGAGCGACTGGGCGCAAATGCCGTCATCGCCATTGATATCGATTATGAAACCATCGGCGTTAGTAACGGTGGCAGTATGCTGATGGTCGCCGTCAGCGGCACCGCCGTCCGCTATATCTAGCAACGCGGACAAGCGTCAGGTTCCCTATGCCGCTTTACACCATTGGTCATTCCAACCACAGCCCAGAAGCATTTCTGGCATTGCTCCAGCAGCACGGGATTACCGCCCTGGCAGACGTGCGATCGCATCCCTACAGCCGCTATCTTCCCCACTTCAGCCAGTCCACCCTCAAAGCGCTGCTGGTCGATGCGGGCATTCGCTACGTCTTTTTGGGCAAGGAACTGGGAGCCAGACCGCAAGACCCGGACTGTTACGACCATCAGGGCAAGGCAACCTATGAAAAAATCGCCGCGACATCGTTATTTCAACAGGGCCTTGAGCGTTTGCTAGAGGGCACCCAGACTCACGCGATCGCCCTCATGTGTGCCGAAAAAGATCCGCTGAATTGCCATCGAGCTATCCTGGTTTGCCAACACCTGCGATCGCACCAGCCAAACATTCAGCATATTTTGAGTGATGGCAGCTTAGAACCCCACGCCACTTTGGAAACCCGCCTCCTCCAAAAGCATAAGCTGTTGCCCAAACCAGAACCCGCCGAGTCTCAGCTTTCTCTATTTGCCGATTTATCAGAAGCATCCGATTTATCGGCAGGATCGACTGATGAGGCAACTTCTACTTCTGAAGCTGCCCTCCAAATCGCCTATCGGCTCCAGGGAGCGGCGATCGCCTACGTTGAAACACCAGAGGCAAGCGATGGCTAAGTCAATCCAGCTTTTCACAATTGGTTTTACTCAGAAAAGCGCTGAACAGTTTTTTGAACTCTTAATTCAATCTCAGATCAAGCGAATTGTAGATACCCGGCTCAACAACGTATCCCAGCTTGCAGGATTTGCTAAGAGAAATGACCTCCGATACTTTCTCAAAAAACTGGGGAATATTGAATATGTTCATCTTCCTGAATTGGCACCAACCCAAGATATTCTGGACGATTACAAAAAGAAGAAAGGAGATTGGGCAACCTACGAGCAACAATTTTTATCGCTGATCGCACAGCGGAAAATTGAGCAGCAGGTTTCTCCTGATCTCTTAGAGGGTAGCTGTTTACTATGTAGTGAAGCCCAGCCGCACCACTGTCATCGTCGGCTCGTAGCAGAATATCTCAACCAAAAGTGGGGAAATATTCGCATTCATCACCTGTAGCAGTGGAAATCATTTGTCTTGCCAACTCTTTGAAGCACGGTGGTCGCTGCGTCGCTGGAATTGAGCCAAAGACAAGACAATGGATTCGACCCTACTCATATTTAGAAAGTGGCAATATTCCTACTCATATAACGTTGATTGATCATCAACCCCTTCAGCTCCTAGATGTAGTGGAGATTCCGCTGGCCGCACACGATCGAGGCTATGAAGTGGAAAATCGCCGCATTCTCTGCCCCCACTGGAAACGAGTGAGACGAGTCACACCCTTCGATATAACGCAATATGTAGAGACTGAGTTACTCCACCAATTACAAGAAGATTGGCTGTCGGCCGTCCCATTTCATTATCTGAAAACGCTACCAGTTGAACAGCGGAGAACCATACAAATTGTCAAAGCAAATGATTTCCAGGTCTTTAGCTGCAAGCCTGGGAAATGGAAAGGAAGCTTTTCAATCAACGGTGCCTGCCTAACAGCAAGTATTACCGATCCAGCCTTGCTGGAGAAGCTGAATGCTGGTTATCAGCCGAGCTGCTTTTGTCTGCTAGTGATGAGCTTTAGCCAGCCCTGGAAAAAGCCTGACACAGACGATATTCAGCGTTGCTACCGCCTGATTGCAGGGGTTATTGAACTGTAAGTCCAAAAAAATCTAATTACAGCACTTTTAAACCAGTGCGGGGCAGGCAGAGTTGGGGAACATTTGCGTCTGATGGCGGCCTGTTCTTCACTCCGCAAGAGAGTGTTGCAAAACGGCTCAAGCGTGAGTTTTTGGGGCTGCGGTTGTCCTTTACTGAAGTCGTCCGGAATAGGCAAATTTGGGCTTGGATAACTAATTGGGCTTGGCTAAATAGACGGATTAGCCGCGGATATCTGAGGTTAATTCTGAGGCTGATTTGCGGCTTTCTGCCGAATGTCGCAGGTCTGAGGACGAAAACGGCTTTAATTTTTGATTTCGTCATAAATTTGCGATCGCCCGTCCGCTCACCTCATCTCCCGATCACATCTCCGTGAAAATAGGGTCATGCCCCCTTGCTGGATTCTCCAAGTTCTATAAAGATTTGGTTTAGAGCTGGGATGCCTCATTGATTTTGCGGGATAAAATGCGCTAATAGTGCTTTTAATATTTGAACTTCTGTTTAAACCTCCGTTGATGTACGGAGAAGGGATGTCGCCCCATAGGTGGGCAGTGGCTCCCAGAGAATACGGAAGGCGATCGCCTGCGCTTTATGTTTTCTTTAAACCCATACAGCCATGTTGGACTGGAGTGTATCTGTGACTAGTGACCTTGAGTTTTGCGTCCGCACAGCGCTTGAGTTTGGCGAACTGTCGCCAGCGGCTCAGGCACGGATCGCGGCTCTGGTGGTCAGTGGTAATCTATCGCAGCGCGACCGCATGTTGCTGTCGCTGTTGGAAGATGCGATTGGCGATGGCTGTGTGCAGCCGCTGCCAGTGTCCGTATCGCTCTAGCCAGTTTCTAAAAATCAGGCGACTAAGAAAATCAGGGAAAATCAGGCGACTGAGATTCCCAGCGTCTCCCTTCGCTCTTTGGGCAAGACGCCTCGATCTCCGTCAGCGACTTGCCCGCCCAGCAGCCATCCTGGATAGTAACCCTATGGCAGCTTTATCATAGGGAGAAAAGCTGCTGCGTTATGGCAGCCGTGAGAGGGTTGGGACAGCCAAAGGTCTTGAGAGCCTGGATTGAGCAACTTTTTAGACTTTAATTAGACCTGAAACCTGCCCCCTAAAACCCGCTCTCTGCTATAGGGCTGATCTGCCATCGCTGAGGGGTTTTATTTTGAAGGTTTTCTCAATGCTTCGCCCGTCTGATCGGCGGAACCTGTTGGCGTTGTTTGGTGCGGGTTTGTTGTTTTGGGCGTCGCTGGCCTCGCTGCTGCCCATTTTGCCGCTCTATGTACAGTCGGCGGGGGCTAATGGGCAAATGGTGGGTCTGGTGATGGGCTGCTTTGCGATTGGGCTGTTGGGGTCGCGGCCACAGTTGGCCCGGTTAGCCGACTATCGAGGCCGGAAGCTGACGCTGCTGCTGGGGATGGCAGTGGTGGCGATCGCCCCCCTGTTCTACATTTTTGCCCAGTCGATTCCGCAACTGGCGGCGGTGCGAGCGTTTCACGGACTCAGCATTGCCGCCTTTGCCCTTGCCTATAGCGCGTTGGTGGTCGATTTGTCGCCGCCACAGCACCGGGGCGAGCTGATTGGCTACATGAGTTTGGTGAATCCAGTCGGCATGGGGCTGGGGCCGGCGATGGGCGGGTTTCTGCAAACTGCCTGGGGCTAT
>RFIF01000210.1 GCA_003695655.1 Cyanobacteria bacterium J069 | reverse complement strand
TTCTGGATGATTTTTCGCGGGCTGCGCCCGCGAAAAATCATCCAACTGCGTAAGTCCTAACTCTAAAGGAATCATCCCGATCACGTCTGCCCGAATCCACCAAAACCAAGCCAGGGGCTGGAACCTGTAAAAAACCTGATGTTGAGTCAGCAATTGCTGACAGTCTTTAGAGACTGACGCTTGACGAGAATATTAGGTGCATATACACTTAATATATGGAAAATAGCCCTATGGAAACACAACCCCACCCAGGTACTGCAACTGAATTACTTCCTGAATTGGGTCAAGTAGTGAACTCCTGTGCCTGCTTTAATCTCCGCAAAGCTGCCCGCGTCATCACCCAACACTATGACGAAATCCTCAAGCCGAGCGGTTTGCTGATCACGCAATTCACGATTCTGGTGGCGATCGCCCTGGTGGGATCAGGAACCATCAGCGAACTAGCGGAGCGCTTAGTGATGGATCGCACCACCCTAACCCGGAACCTGAAGCCGATGATGCGAGAGGGATGGGTGGAGGCTCAGCCGGGGCAAGATCAGCGAACTCGGGTGATTAGCTTGACCGCCCAGGGAGAAGCCGCATTGGCGATCGCCCTGCCGCTGTGGCAGCAAGCCCAGCAGAATGTCGAAGACGGGCTGGGGGAACAGCGCTGGAACACGCTGCTCTCACATCTGGAAGAAACAACTGCACGCTTTCGCGAAAGTTAAATTTCCCCAATTAAATTTCCCCAAATTTTCCGCAAAGCGTGTATATACATCTTTTTGGATTATTCCGTTTAGACCATTGAACAAACTTTGGAGGTTTTGATGACGGCTCTATCCTCAAATCAGCGCGATCGCCTTGCTCGACGATTCTTTTCGGCCATCAGCCTCTGGGGCCTCAGCGTGGCGATCAGCAGCTACGTTGGACTTTTTAGTCTCTTTCCGCTGCCGTGGTTTGCGCTGCTCGTCGCCCTGGGCATCACGCTACCCCTGGCAATTTACTACCGCAACTCCAGCTTTCGTGCCTACATTCAAACACTGCATCTCAACCACCTCACGCTTTTTCATATTTGGCGGATTCCAGCAGCCTTCATCTTCTTCTACTACGGCAGTCAACAGTGGTTGCCGTCCACCTTTGTGCGCAATGCCGCTTGGGGAGATTTAGCCGCAGGTCTATTGGTATTTGTGCTCCTGGCATTACCGAAGAGCACCTGGAAATATTGGGGCTTTCATCTTTTTGGTCTGGCAGACTTTGTGACGGCAGTGGGCACGGGATTAGTTTTTGCGCTGATGCAAGTGCCCACGATGGAAACCATTGCAACGTTTCCGGTTGCGCTCATTCCCTTGTTTGGAGTGGGGATCTCCGGAGCCTCACACATCATGGCGCTAGATATTCTGGTTCGGCAGTCCAGCAGGTGGCGGCGGGGCTAAAGCACGGCTATTGGCGATCGCTGTTGTGGCTTGTGGCGGTGGGGTTTGTGGCGGTGGGGTTTGTGGCGGTGGGGTTTGTGGTGCTGGCGGGGGCTGCGGCATCTGGTTTGGTGAGAATGCCAGGGCGCGATCGCTCCCAAAAGTCTGCTCCAATCGGGCGGGCTTCCCCCGATGCCTGGTTTTGCAGCAGCAGGGTGAAGGCACCCGCGCCCAGGCCGCCCTGGGGAAACATGCGGTAGCAGGGCAGCGCCGTCAGGTGTGACTGGAAATTGGCCAGGTGCGGTACGGGCATAGGTAGAAACTGAGGAAATCGCTCCAGAAACCAATCAGTAACACCTTCGTTTTCCGCTGGAGAATAGGCGCAGGTCATGTAGGCGAGATGCCCACCGGGAGCCACCAGCCGGGCCGCATTGGCGAGGATGCGCTTTTGGCGGTTGGCATTTTTGTTAATCGACACAGGATGGAAGCAGCCGGGCGCGGTTTCGCCCTTGGCCAGGAGCGATTGTCCCGTACAGGGCGCATCGACGATGACGAGATCCGCCGTTTGGGGAATCGCGTCGGCCAGCACTTGGGAATCCAGACTGACGACAGCGACTTGCTGAGGGGCGCAGTTTGCGGCTGGCATAAAACAGCGCCGCAGGTTCGACACCAGCGCGCCCATGCGCTTGCCGATGGTTTCGTTGCTGAGCAAAAGTCTTGGTCGCAGCGTGGTGCCAGCAAAAATGCCCTTGCCGCCGGGAGAGGCGCAGAGGTCGAGGATGGTTTGGGGCGATCGCCCGCCATTCTCCACCGTCAAAAGCTCAAGGGTAGAAATGGCAAATACTGACGAGAAATCCAGACAGTAAAAGTAGCCTTCGGCGTGCCACGGATGCGCGCCCGGACGCTCGCCCAGCGCCAGCCGATCGACCGGGGCGGGCTGCCAGGAGACGGCGGGGGCGATCGCAAAAGGCACTTCCTCTGGCCGCGGCCGACACCAGAGGATGCACGGATTGAACGGCTGCGGCTGGGTCAGCGCGTTGACAAAATGACCCTGCTCTAGCGGGTCATCAAAAAGCTGGCGGCTGAGCTTGAGCAGCAGGTTTGAGGCTTTTTCCACAGGGCAGGGA
>RFIF01000209.1 GCA_003695655.1 Cyanobacteria bacterium J069 | reverse complement strand
TATTTTGACGGAGTTGCTGACCAATGCCTGCAAATACACACCTGCGGGGCAGCGGATTGCTTTGTCTGCTGAAATCTTGGGGCGCAGGAACAATGTCGGGGCGCAGGATGACAGAGACTTCAGCCGGCCGACACGCCAATCTCCAGACCCAGCGCTGTTCTTTCAGATTCGCATTACCAATACAGGTGTTGAGATTCCAGAGTCTGAGCGCGATCGCATTTTTGATCGGTTCTATCGCATTCCCAGCAATGACCCCTGGCGCTATGGCGGCACCGGGCTGGGGCTGGCGCTGGTCAAGCGACTGGTAGAGCGACTGGGCGGGGCGATCGCCGTCGAAAGTGACGGGGGCGATATGGGCGAGGGCGAGACGCGCTTCATCATGCTGCTGCCCAGCCTCGAACTGCCCGACAGCGAGCCAGGCGACGGCTCCAGCAGGACAGAGGACTAAAAACAACTGCCGCACCGATCCAGACCCAGGCTGGCCGCCGCTATCAGCGGGCTGGGGCAATCGCAGCCCGCGAATCCGCTAGCCCACCACCCGAATTGGCCCTTCAACACTACCTGTGAAAAACTGCCGCACCACAGGATCATCGGTCGTGTCGATTTCTTCCACACGCCCCTCCCACTGCACCTTGCCCTGGTGCAAAAAGACAATCCGGTCAGCCGTGCGGCGGATCGTGCTGTGTTGATGGGTGACGATGGCGTAGGTTGTGCAGGCGTCTTCTGTACATTGCAGCTTGCGGATCAGGTCTTCGATCACAGTGGAGGCGATCGGGTCTAAGCCAGCGGTCGGCTCGTCATACAGCAGCAGTTCTGGATTGTCGGCTGGGTTGTCGGGGTTTTTCAAAATGGCGCGGGCAAAGCTCACGCGCTGCCGCATGCCGCCCGAAAGCTCTGCTGGATAGCGATCGCCCGTATCTGGCAATCCCACCATCGCCAGCACCCGCTCCACCTGCTGACGAATCTGCTGACGCGGCAGCTTGGAATGCTGATATAGCAAAAAACCAACATTCTCATTCACCGTCAACGAGTCAAACAGCGCCGCCCGCTGAAACACCATCCCCACGCCAAAGGGGTCGTTCCCGTCATCGACCAGACCAACCCGGCGCTGCCCCTTCAGGTAAATCTCACCAGAATCAGGCGCAATCAGCCCGGCAATTAACCGAAGAATCGTCGATTTGCCTGTACCGGAGGGCCCAATGATTCCCACTGCGTCGTTGGGATAGATTGAAAGGTCAACCTGATCCAACACCACCCGATCTCCAAAAGCTTTAGTTACCCCCCGCAGCTCGATTAGCGGTTCACCCTGGGTCTGCGATTGTGTGCCGTTTTCCTGCATCAACTTTGTGCATCTATCCTGCCGACTACTCCACATGATAAAGCCCGCGCCACAAACCGGAAGGATTTACACACTGCAAAGCTAACCAGCAGACAGATTTTCTCAAAAATAAACCCTGAATCAGATGGGGATGGGCTAATATCCTTGCATCAGCCGGTGGGGAGCGCCACTAGAGCTGATATCTGAAACGGGAGAAAGCCTTGTTTGGACGTCCTTAAAAGTTCACCAAAGCTTTATACAACTGCGTTAAACAGTCTTATTTTGCTATGGTGGCCAGGTTTATTAACCAGATGATCTTTAAATGATTTTTACCTGGCCGAATGAATGCCAGGAAGCTTGACAATCCTGATCACTGGCAATGCTGGCTTAATCTATTTTTAATCATCTTAGGATTCGGCAACAGTTTCGATTTACGACAATTGCAGATACCGGCTAAATCCACGGAGTCTAATCCACAGAGCCTAATCTACAGAGCATAAACTGATACTCAGCCTCTAATACTCAGCCTCTGTTACTCAGCATTCTTCCGCTCTCCGTTTCTCCCAGTCAGGTCACTATGTCAAACGGACTTTTAAAGCAGGCCCTCCAGGCTATTAGACCGGAGCCGCGACTGCGCCGAAGCAACTTGCCCAGGCGATCTGCACCAAGGGGGGCTGGCCGCTATCGCACGCCTCATCGGGTGAATCAGTGGTTTAAGTGGCTGTCGCCGGGGCTGTCGGTCAAGCGGTGGCTGTTTATTACCGTTGGGGGCTGTGTGCTGCTGTTGCTGGGCATTGCGATTTGGTCGCGGCAGACGCCGATTTATCGGCTGGGGCAGTTGATCAGCGATGTGTTGGAAGTGGTGACTCGCATTGTGCCGAACTACATCAGTGGGCCAATTGTCATGTTGCTAGGGCTGTTGCTGGTGCTGTGGTCGCAAACTCGCAGTCTGGGTTCGATTACGGAAGTGCTGATGCCGGGGGAAGAAGAGGAACTGGTCGATCGGCTGATGGCTCATCGCCGCCTGCATCGGGGGCCGCGCATTGTGGTGTTGGGCGGCGGCACGGGGCTGTCTACTCTGCTGCGGGGGTTGAAGCACTATAGCGCCAATATTACGGCGATCGTGACAGTGGCGGATGATGGCGGATCTTCGGGGCGGCTGCGGCGAGAGATTGGCGTGCTGCCGCCGGGTGATATTCGCAACTGCCTGGCGGCGCTTGCCGACGAAGAAAAACTGCTGACGGAGTTATTTAAGTACCGATTTAAAGCCGGGGATGGGCTGGTTGGGCATAGCTTTGGCAATCTGTTTTTGACGGCGATGAGCGAAGTGGCGGGAGATTTGGAGCAGGCGATCGCCGCTAGTTCCAAAGTTTTGGCGGTGCGCGGCCAGGTGCTACCGGCAACCCTGAGCGACGTGTGCCTGTGGGCCGACCTGGCAGACGGTCGCCATATTAAGGGCGAGTCGAATATTACTGAAGCCCAGGGCAAAATTGTGCAGATTGGCTGTACGCCAGCCAACCCGCCAGCGCTACCGAGGGCGCTAGCCGCAATTGAGGAAGCAGATTACATCATCATGGGGC
>RFIF01000208.1 GCA_003695655.1 Cyanobacteria bacterium J069 | reverse complement strand
TTTTGAGTCAGGGCGCGGGCGATCGCCACTCGCTGCTGCTGCCCACCAGAAAGCTGATCTGCCCGTTGAAACGCCACCTCCAGCAGTTGCACCCGCTCCAGTGCCGCCAGCCCTTCCCGTAGCAACTGCGGCGGAAACTGATTGGCAAAGCAGCGCCACAGGGGCAACTCAGACAGCCGACCGCCCAGGCAATTTTCGAGCGCCGTACGCCGCCGCACCAGATTGAACTGCTGCGCGACGATGGCAATTTGCCGGCGCGACTGGCGCAGTTGGGACGCGGGGCAGGTGGTGAGATTGCGCCCTTGAAACCAGACCTGTCCCTGGTCGGGACGAATCAACTGGAGGAGGCAGCGCAGCAGCGTGGTCTTGCCTGCACCGCTGGGGCCAAGAATCGCGGTAAACGTGTGGGGCGCGACTGCAAAACTCAGATCTTGCAGCGCAAAACCACTGCGCGGATAGGACTTGGTTAGATTTTCAACATTGAGCATGGCGGGTTAGCAGGGCTATTGCAAGCGCTGGCGCAGATAGGCACTGAGGGCATCGATCAGGCTGACCATGCCCAAGATCAGCAGCAGAATGGTGCAAAGGCGCGGAAAGTCGAGCAGCTTCAGGCTGACCAGCAGCTCATAGCCGATGCCGCCTGCGCCGACGATGCCAAGAATCACGGAAGAACGGACGTTAAATTCCCACAGATAGAGGCTGATGCTGATCAGTCCGGGGAGGGCTTCGGGCAGCACGGCAAAGGCAAAGGTGCGGAGGCGATCGCCCCCAGTCGCCTCGATCGCCTCGATTGGCTCATGGGGAAGGGTTTCCAGCGCTTCAGCATAGAGTTTTGCCATCGATCCAGTGGTATGGAACGCCACGCCCAAGGCCCCAGCAAAGGGCCCCAGTCCGACAATAGACACAAAAAACAGCGCAAAAATGGCCGTGTCAATGCCGCGCAGCAGATTCAGCAGCCCCCGCAGCGGCGTGGCCAGCCAGGGAACTGGCGTGACGTTGCGGGCTACCATCAGCGCCAGGGGCACCGCGGCCACAATCGCGCAGCCCGTGCCGATGATGGCGATCGCCAGCGTTTCCCAGATCGCCTCCACAAAGCTGGGTAGCTCCGAAAGGTCGGGCGGCCACAGCCGCGCCAGCCACTCACCCACCGTTGGCAAGCGCTGCCAAAATTGCCCCAAATCGACCCTGGCAGTGCGGGCACTCGCGATCAGCAGGGCGATCGCCAGGACACCCCAAAAGCCCTGGTAGAGCAGCTTCCAAATGCCCCCTCGCCGCCGCTCAGTCGCCAGCAGGGCGTCCAGGTCAGCAGCGGGGCGGGATAAGTCGGGCAAAATTGAGCGGGGCGGAACCAAGTCGGCAGGAGGCGAGTCGGCTCCAGACTTCAACCCGGATTTCAAAAACGGAAAGGTCATTTCAGCTTGCCAACGCGCTTTCCTGCCTGCTCAATCGGCGCATAATTTTTGCCGTCGGATGAGATGAACCCCGTGTAGTTTTTGGGCAAGAGCGTAGCGGCCTGTTCAGGGGTTAGATTGACCAGCGCCTCTTGCAGTTTTGCCTTGGCATCAGCCGGAAAATCGCCCCGCACGACGATCGGATCGTTGGGCAACGGGTCAGACTGCCAGATGATTTTTAGCTTACTTTTATCAATCCGTCCTTCGTTCGTCAACACATCCAAATTCCGATCATAATCTGATGCAATATCAATCTGTCCACTGAGCACGGCGATCGCCTGAGCCGCGTGACTCGCGCCTTCGCTATAGTCAAACACTGTTTTGGGGTCGAGGTTGCGCCGCGTAAACTCCGCCTGGGGAATCAGCCAGCCCGAGGTAGACCCCACGTCCGCCAAACTCAGCTTGAGTTTGCTGCCTTCCTGGCTTTGGGCGATCGCCTCATCCAGCGTATCAAACGGGGCATCAGCCCGCGCCATCAGCACGGAATAGTAAACGGGCTGATCTTTGTATTTCACCGTGGCGATCGCCTGCAAAGAGGGGTCATTATGCTGCGCCAGCACATAGCCCCACGGCCCCAGCCAGGCGACATCGAGCGTGCGCGATCGCAGCGCTTCGGAAATCCCGATCCAGTCTTCCGCCACAATCACCTCGGCGGGGACGCCAACCTGTTCTGCCAGGGTATTAAACAGCGGCTCAAACTGTTTGCGGTTTTCGTTGGGCGTGGGGAAATAGGGGCCGACGCCAAAGGTCAGCCGACTGAGAGAAGCCGCCCCCGAAGAGTCGGCCGGATTCTGGGATGCCGTGGGCGCACAAGCCACCACCATCACCATCGCCACCAGTCCTAATAGAAATCCCTGTATCCAACGAGTTTTACGCATGGTTTTACGCATATCTTAAAAAAGATGGGGGTATGTCCGTTGCTTTTTGTCTTACCGAGCATAGCCGCATTTATGCAGTTTAGATGAATAGAATATGAGAATTCTCTAAGAGTTTTTTGAGCAGGACGCTAACCTGAATAATCTGAATTAAGTTCAGTGCTGTGCCTATTCCTGGCGTTCAATCTCTGATAAAACTAAGGAAAAAGCTGAGTAAGTGATGGTCATTTCCTGTGAATTTATCCAACCTGGACTCAGTTTTAGTTATCATTCCAATTTTGAATGAAGAATCGACGATCGCCGCTGTGATTCAAATGCTGCAATCCCATGGACTCAGACACATTCGGGTGGTGGATAATGGTAGCCGCGATCGCAGCGCTGAACGCTCAAAAGACGCGGGCGCAACGGTTTTATGTGAGCCTATTGCAGGCTACGGCCGCGCCTGCTGGCGAGGCTTGCAGCAGATGCCTGAAGCTGTCCAATGGATTTTATTTTGTGATGGCGACGGTAGTGATGATATTAGTTCGCTGCCTCAGTTTTTAGCGTTGCGCGATCGCTTCGATCTGATTCTCGGCAATCGCATGGCCACTGCCACTGGCTGCGCTGCCATGACGCCTGTACAACGGTTTGGCAACCGTCTGGCCACAACGCTGATCTGGCTGGGCTGGGGACACCGCTACCAGGATCTGGGCCCCTTGCGGCTGATTCGTCGATCGGCATTGGAGCAAATTGACATGCAGGATCGCGGATTTGGCTGGACGGTAGAAATGCAGGTGCGGGCGATCGAGTGTGAACTGCGGATTTGCGAATTGCCAGTTGGCTATCGTCAGCGGCAGGGCGGCCAGTCCAAAATTTCTGGCACCGTTCGCGGCAGTGTGAAGGCAGGGTATATCATTCTCAGCACGCTGGGGCAACTGTATTGGCGGCGTCTGGTTCGCAATCGTGAAGGAGCACCTCAATGAACACATCTGGGAACAAATCTGAGAATGAATCTGAGAATGAATCTGGGAAGCAATTTCAGAATGAATCTGGGAACCAATCTGAGAACAAATTCAGGAACGAACCTGAGAACAGCATTGAGAACAGATCTGGGAACGAACTTGGGAACGAATCTCATCTAGATCACGCTCCACCCGCCCGCACTGGTACATGGAACATTCTGCTGGGACTCAGTGCACTGCTGCTGGTTGCCGGAGCGGCCCTGCTCAAACCCAACGGCAATGTATTTGAGGTGGCAACGCTGCATCGCTTTTGGCTGGGAGCGGGCGTCATGGGCCTGGGGTTTGCGCTGTCTTGGCCGCTGCGGCGGCTGCCGCTGGTCTGGTTTTGGGGCGTGGCGATCGCCACTCGTCTGCTGCTGCTGCCGATGGAGCCGGGGGATGATGTCTGGCGCTATATTTGGGAAGGGCATATCCAAACCCTCGGCTTTAGCCCCTATCACCTGCCGCCCACTGCGCCAGAGCTAGAGCCGTTTCGTACGGCATGGTGGGGGCAAATTAACCACCCGGATGTGTCCGCTATTTATCCACCCATTACGCAACTAGGGTTTCGCGCCTTAGCAGCGATCGCCCCCAACTTGTATCTATTTAAGCTGGCATTTGTGGCGGCTGATCTAGCCGTGTGCTGGCTGCTCTGCCGCCGTTTTGGGGCGCTCTCCTCGGCGCTCTATGCCTGGAATCCCGTGATTATTTACTCGTTTGCGGGCGGCG
>RFIF01000207.1 GCA_003695655.1 Cyanobacteria bacterium J069 | reverse complement strand
GTCCGCGAACCAGAAGGGGATAATAGGGGTGACAGGGTGACAAGGTGACAAGGTGATGGGGTGATGGGGTGATGGGGTGATGGGGTGATGAACCAAGGTTGGGACTACTGTGAGCAGGTGACGCGACGCGACGACGGGCGATCGCTGCTGGATTACTACAGTCAGCGCTATCCCCACTCCAGCCGGGAGGATTGGCAGACCCGCATCGACCAGGGGCAGATCTGGGTGAATGGGCAGCCAGAAACGGCATCCTTCTTGCTGCGTCTGGGGCAACAGTTGACCTATCATCGGCCGCCCTGGCAAGAGCCAGCGGTGCCTCTAGAATTTGATGTGCTGCACGACGATCCAGATGTGCTGGTGGTGGCGAAACCTGCCGGGCTGCCGGTGTTGCCGGGGGGTGGTTTTTTGCAACACACGCTGCTGGCACAGTTGCAACAGCGCTATCCCCAAGATACGCCGACGCCTGTTCATCGGCTGGGCCGGGGCACCTCTGGGCTGGTGCTATTGGCGCGATCGCCCCTGGCTAAGTCCAGTCTCAGCCAGCAGATGCGCGACCACACGCAGCAGGCAAGTCTTCTGCTCCATTCTTTGTTCAACCTGCGGAAAGATTTCTGTTCGGAGCATGATTCGGAAACTCGTTCAGAGCTGCGTTCGAGTCAGTGTTCACAGATCTGTGTACACCCAGATTCAAACCCAAGTTCAAATCTCAGTTCACACCGAGATCCACACTTGCATTCGCGATGGTATTCAGCGGATGACTTTCTGGAGAATATGTCAAATGATCGGGGCGTGCCTGCCGCAGAGCATCGCCTGCTGCGCAAAACCTATCTAGCGCTAATTGGGGCGAGCGACCTGCCCGACCATTTCACCATTACCCAGCCGATTGGTAAATTACCTTATCCCACGCTCGGCTATGTGTATGGGGCTACGCCAGATGGACGACCCGCCTATAGCGAAGGGCGCGTCTTGTGGCGGGAGGGCGATCGCACGCTGCTGGAAATCACAATTCTCACCGGCCGCCCCCACCAAATCCGCATTCACCTGGCCTCGGTGGGCTATCCGCTGCTGGGTGATCCGCTCTATGCAGCGGGCGGCGTGCCCCATTTAGCTGCGGTATCGCCTGCCGCCAAGCTGCCGGTTCCGGGGGACTGTGGCTATTGGCTCCATGCCCACCAGCTAACGTTTCGCCACCCCGCTACCGGAGAGCCGATGCACTTCACCAGCCCAGCACCCGTCTTCACCAGCGCCAGAGAGGCGTGGCAGTTTCTCGGAAGTTAGGCTGGCGCTAGTTGAACAGTTGGATGAGAATGCCCTGCAAGGTCTTGGGGGTGAATCGAACAGATCTCGAATAAATCTAGTAGCGAGTGCCGCGTCTGCGAAGCGAATCGAGCATCTGCTGGCGGACGGCGATCGCCCATTGGTCAAAGTCAACAAAGTTTGGGTCTGCGGGCTTTTGCTCTAATTTTACGCCGGGGGACGGCGTCTCGACGCGCTGGGGGTTGGGCTGAGTGCTGTTCATGGGTCGAGCCAACTATGCCTCAATGAGTGACTTTGTAACTGATTTCTCGTAACTGCTTTCTCATAGGTAACGTAAATGGGAGGGATTTGCCATAGCTATTATGCAAAAAACGCATCCCATAAATGTATTTTCTGCATGTCTATGTCGCCATATCTTGACGAATGGAGTAAGGGCGACTTTTAAAGCAGAATCAGACCCCGGCGTGCTCCAAGGGTGACGGCTTCGGTGCGGCTGGAAACCTGGAGTTTGGCAAACAGCGAGCTGATATGAAATTTAACAGTGTGTTCCGAGAGGTGGAGGCGCTGGGCGATCGCCTTATTGCTTAATCCCTCAGCGAGCATCGTCAGCACTTCGGCTTCGCGGGGCGTCAGGGCGGTTTCTAGCGGCAGTGGGGGCAGGGCAGGGGCGATCGCGGGCAAGGCGGGCAGCAGCGCTTCTAGCGTTTCGGGATGCAGGGGCACCAGGCCCGCAGCCGCAGCGGTCACAGCAGCGACAATTTCGCTGGCGATCGCCGTCGTCGGCAGCACGCCCCGCACCCCCAGCCGCAGTGCCTCTGCTACCCATTCTGGTGACGGGTCTTCTACCAACAGCGCGATCGCTACGGGCGGCAGCGTAGCGGATTCCGTTAGCAGGTCTGCCAGCAGCAGCGCCGGTTCCTCGGTCGATTCGCCAAACAGCAGCAGCACCTCAGGACGCAGTGCCGCCAGTTGATTCGCCAGATCCTGCGAATTCGCCAGATCATTGAAGCCGACGCTGGCGACCACCTCCAACCCTGCCTCGGTCAGCAGCGCCGTCAGCCCCGCCCGTGCCACGGCAGACTTTGCCGCTACCAGCACCTGAGTCACGCTGCCTCCGCTGGAGATGTAGGGGCGATCGCCTGGGGCACCTGAAGGGTGTAGACCCGCACCTGATAGCCACCAGAACGAGGAAAGCTGGGGTTGCGCCCATACTCCAGCCGCACCTTGTCGCCCGGTGCCAGGTCATCCAGCACCGACAGCAGATCCTCGGCGCTGCCAAAAGGCTGACCGTTGGCGCTGAGCAGCACATCCCCCGGCAGCAAGGCTCCTGCCGCTATGCCCCCGGTCGCCACCTCTAGCACCAGCAGCCCGACCTGTCCCCGCC
>RFIF01000018.1 GCA_003695655.1 Cyanobacteria bacterium J069 | reverse complement strand
ATGGGCCCGGTCGCCAGTTCTGGCGGAAACATGGGAGTCATGCCCGTGGGCAGATACAGCGTAATGCACCGCCGCCGCGCCTCCAGATCCAGCGCATCTCCTGGCGTCAGCCAGCGGCTAGGGTCGGCAATATGAACCCAGATGCGCTGCTGACCGTCAGGCAACACTTCGACACTCAGCCCGTCGTCAATTTCGCGCGTGCTTTCATCGTCAATCGTGTAAACCTTGAGATGTGTGAGGTCTAGGCGATCGCGGCTGGAATCGGCGGGCGGATTAGTAAGACAGCTTTGGGCCACTTCAAGGACTCGGCTAGGGAACTGGGTGGGGATCTGGCTGCGCCGCAGAAATAAATTTTCGTGGGGATGCCAAAGCCGCAAATCGACCAAAAGCTGAAAGGCTTCCTCCTGCGTTTCGGGACGACCCAATGCCGATAAAACCTCAAGTGCTGGGGTGCGATGGCTGGCTTCGTCTCCTAGCGTAGCAAACCGCTCCAAGGCTTCAAGCCAAGGGCGATCGCCCGTTTCCCACACCACAGACTTTTGGGGCGAGTCTAAAGCTGAATCTCTGGGTAAATTTTCGGCTGAATTTCCGGCTGAATTTCCGGCTGAATTTTCTACCGAATTTTGAGCCAAAGCTTGCCGCAGGCGTTCCAGGAACTGTTCCCACTCTTGCTGGCGCTGGAGCGTCACCGAGAGCTGATGCTTTAGCTCCTTAACCTGCGCGACAGGGCGCGGCTCATAGCGATCGCCCTTCTGCTTAAAATAAAGGCGATCGTCTGATAGCAAACAATAGGCAGCGTACTGTAAAGGCGGACTGGCATCCGAAAACAGCAGCATCGCCATCCCCGCCGGGTCAACAGTCTCCCCATCCTCAATCAAGATTTCCCAGGCAACCTCCAAACCATCTGGATCGAGATAGGGCTGCACCGCTTGCAAGAACGCCCCAATCTCTGACGGTTTGTAGGTCTGTCGGTCTACGGTATAGGTGATGTCGCGAGGATGCAGCGTGTGAGACTGTCCGCGCTCATCCACCACCACCCAGAGTTTTTTTCCTTCTGGGCGATCGACCACAGCCAAGCGACGCGGCCGAGCAGCACTCGTTCCGCCCTCGCCGCTCGGCCGAAATTCAACTAACGTTCCCTTGTCCATAACGCTGGGGGATCAGGGGATCAAATTGACGAAGCCATCGATTCAGCCATCTGCCCTAAAAGAGCCGAGGGCGATCGCTCCAAACGCCTATCCCCCCTTAACCATGAGGGCAGCATCCGAAGACACTCGACCTGTACTCTAGCCTGATACTCTAACCTGCAATCCCTAGCCTTCCTGGTTAACAAAAGGCAGCAGCGCCAGCAGCCGAGCGCGCTTGATGGACTGAGTCAGGTCGCGCTGTTGCTTAGCGGTCAGTCCCGTAATCCGACGGGGCAGAATTTTGCCACGCTCAGTGACAAACTTGCGCAGTAGCTCAACATCTTTGTAATCAATCGGGTCTCCAGGCTTAATGGGAGACACACGGCGACGGTAATAAGTCATAGAACTTGAATCCGGAATGTGAATTAAGTAAAGAGAATGCGGGATCAATCCCAAGTCAGCCTGATGGCAAAGCCCAATAATGGTTTCGCCTAGCTTTCGCCCCAAGCAAATGCGGGCGATCGCCCACTATCGATTACCAGTATCGATTAAACCCAGTATCGATTAAACAGATTAAACATTGGTACAGCAGCAGAAACGGCTGAACCTCACTTAATCTCTTTGTGAACCGTGTGCTTATTGCAATGCGTGCAGAACTTGTTCAGTTCGATCCGATTGGTCGTATTTCGACGGTTTTTGGTGGTGGTGTAGCGTGACACTCCGGGCGATCGCTTGTCCGGATTAGTGCGGCACTCAGTACACTCCAGCGTAATAATGACACGAACGCCCTTAGCCATAGCGAGTCCAGTCCTGCTGAGTCAGTAAGAATTAAACACAAACCCTTATTTTTTCATATCAACTGCAAGATTGACAACTAATCTGACCAAGTCTCATTAAAATTTATCTCTATTTATCCTCCAGGAGTGATCCCTGGGTCTGCCAAGATAAATTAACAGATCCCCCTTCAAGACTCCCCTCAAGACTATATTTTCAATGCTTTAGCTCAATGCTTTAGCCAGAGTTCAGATCATCCCTGGCAGTGTCAACCAGAGTTTCTCAAACGGTATTCAAAAATTTAGACCCGATTCTCAAAAATTCAGATTCAAAATTCCGCCAAATATCTGCCACCAAATATCACTTCCCTTAGCCCATGCTGCCTGTCCTCGAAGCAGAAACAAGAATCCTGAACCTGACGCAACCTCTTGATCCCCAGCAGGATGTGGAATGGGTGCCTCTCCACGCAGCGGCAGGGCGCATTTTGGCGCAGCCCATCAGCAGCAAGCTAGATTTTCCCCATTGGGATAACTCTGCAATGGATGGCTACGCGGTACGGCGGGCAGATGTGGCGGCTTGTAGCGCTGATGCGCCTACCACCCTGACAGTAATTGAGGAGATCCAGGCCGGTTATCGTCCCCAGCAGACGGTGCAACCCGGTCAGGCAGCCCGCATTTTGACAGGAGCAATGATGCCGCCAGGGGCCGATGCGGTGGTGATGCAGGAAGAGGCGCGGCGAGCAGGCGATCGCGTACAAATTCTGGCTGCTCCGAAGCTGCACCAGTTTGTCCGCCGCCAGGGCGAGTTTTATCAAGCGGGCGATCGCCTGCTGCCTGCGGGCATTCGTTTGGGCGCACCCGAAATTGCCGTACTCGCCGCAGCCCAGTCTGTCCAGATTCCGGTCTATCGACGGCTGCGCGTGGCGATTCTATCTACAGGGGATGAGCTGGTGTCGCCCGATCAGCCGCTCCAGCCAGGTCAAATCGTCGATTCCAATCAGTATGCTCTGGCAGCTCTGGTGGCCGAGGCGGGTGCCGAGCCGCTGCCGATGGGCATTATTCCTGACCAGCCAGAGGCGTTGCAACAGGCGATCGCCCAGGCGGTGGCCCAGGCGGATGTGGTGCTGTCTTCAGGCGGCGTGTCGGTCGGCGACTATGACTATGTAGACCGACTGCTGGAAGCGCTAGGAGCCACGATTCACATCCGCTCTGTTGCCATCAAGCCCGGCAAACCGCTGACCTTTGCCACCTTTGCCACCAATGCCCAGTCCTCCACTACTTATTTCGGGCTGCCAGGAAATCCTGTCTCAACACTCGTCACTTTCTGGCGGTTTGGGCTGCCGTCCCTAAAAAAACAGTCAGGACTGGCCGCCGGATGGGGCCCAGACTGGATTGTGGGGCGATCGCCTCATGACCTGACAGCAGACGGCAAGCGCGAAACCTACTGTTGGGGAACCCTGCGCCTGAACGGGGGCGAATATGAGTTTTCCCAATCACCCGGCAGCTTTAGTTCGGGAAATCTTATCAACATTGCCCAAACGAACGCGCTGGCCGTGGTTCCCCTCGGACAAACCCGCATTCCGGCAGGCACCGCGATTCAAATTCTGCAAACAGGACATGTGGCGATCGCCCCTTCCTAAGTCTCTCCTTCGCATGGGGCACATGGCGGACACCAGCGATCGCCTATCCATACCTGCACAGATCCTCCCTAATCCAGCTTCAGAGAGATCTTTAGCGATCCGGAGTCCCAGATCAAATTCCGCCCATGTTTTCCCTACATTCCGCCAATATGCGGAATTAGGTTCCGCTATTCTTCTCGAAGAAGCAAACTGTAAAACTCGTTACGCTAGGGTCATCCCTTAGAAAAATCCCAAATACATCTGGCAGTTTCTTCCATCTATGGCTAGAGTATTGATCTGATTCAGATGTCTAAGGATTCTGAATCAGGTTTTGGCAACACCCTACAGGTGGGGCTTATCAGGTTTCTATGACGAAAGCAGGTTTGAGGCGTGCAAGTTTTGTGAGAAAAGCTACAATCAGGAAGTCTTGAATTAATTCAGAATTCCTGAATTTGTTGCTAAGCCTCAACTAAAGCAAATTGGGAATGAGCAGGTTTGGGAAAGGCGCGTGCCGTAGGGCAGCAGAATTTTTATTCAATCGGCCTCCTCCCTCGGTTTCCTTCATTGCTAGGTCTTGATAAATTGCTGGTTTGTCTAGAAACCTTCACTATTTCATTATTTCATTCATAACCTTCTGGCTTGACCAGGTTTTGACCTTTGACACAAGGAGCATGAGGAGCGCGGCATGACCCAGGCGAATGACGTACTCGAAACCATAGACCCAACCGAAGCCGATTTTGGATTCGTCGATGAGGGTGACGACGGGCAGGAGGATGGCTTTATTCAAGCCGAAGACGAATCTGAAGAAGATGGAAAGCCGGTAAAAGGCCGTTCTCGCCGTCGGGCACAGGTCAAGAAAAAGCACTACACCGAAGATTCCATCCGTCTTTATTTGCAAGAAATCGGTCGCATTCGCCTGCTGCGGGCCGATGAAGAGATCGAGTTAGCTCGTAAGATTGCCGATCTGTTGGAACTGGAGCGCGTGCGAGAGCGCTTGGTTCAGGATCTGGCTCGCGAACCCAAGCACGCAGAATGGGCAAATGCCGTTGAGATGGAGCTACCGGCCTTCCGGCATCGCCTACATGTCGGACGGCGCGCCAAAGACAAAATGGTGCAATCCAACCTGCGGTTGGTGGTGTCGATCGCCAAAAAGTATATGAACCGGGGTCTGTCTTTTCAGGACTTGATTCAGGAAGGCAGCTTGGGGCTGATTCGCGCTGCCGAGAAGTTTGACCACGAAAAGGGTTACAAGTTCTCGACCTATGCTACCTGGTGGATCCGTCAGGCCATCACGCGGGCGATCGCCGATCAGTCTCGCACCATCCGTCTGCCGGTTCACCTCTACGAAACCATTTCCCGCATTAAGAAGACCACCAAGCTTCTATCCCAGGAAATGGGGCGCAAGCCGACGGAAGAGGAAATCGCCACTCGCATGGAAATGACCATCGAGAAACTGCGGTTTATTGCGAAGTCTGCCCAACTGCCGATTTCGCTAGAAACGCCTATTGGTAAAGAAGAAGATTCGCGTTTGGGCGACTTCATCGAATCCGATGGCGAAACCCCAGAAGATCAGGTTTCTAAGAGCCTGCTGCGGGAAGATCTCGAAGGCGTGCTGAGCACTCTCAGCCCGCGTGAGCGCGACGTACTGCGTCTGCGCTATGGCTTGGACGACGGTCGCATGAAGACGTTAGAAGAAATTGGTCAAATCTTCAACGTTACGCGGGAGCGCATCCGCCAAATCGAGGCAAAAGCGCTGCGAAAACTGCGCCATCCCAACCGTAATAGCGTGCTGAAAGAATATATTCGGTAAGCTGAGGGCATCATCAATCGACTGAAAGAGCTGACTCTGTCGGCTCTTTTTTTGTCTGCTCTTTTTTGGAGAAAGTCTGAAAATGCCCGCGTTAGTCTTCCCATCCGGGCATAGGATAGATTCAGGGTTTACGCATTCTGGATGCAAGTCAAAAAGCTTAGAAATTTTAACCGGGCGGCTTTTTGTAGAGTTCTTTTTTGTAGAGTTCTTTGATGTCCCTTTCGCTGCGTAATTCCTAAAGTCAACCCGCCCGCATTTTCCGAGTCCTTATGCAGGTTTACGTTTTGCTTTTTAACGCCGGAACTGAAAACGAGGGTATCCACACGCTCAAGCTGCAAGAGGGCGATCGCAATGTGGTGCTAATGTTTGAATCCGAAGACGATGCGACGCGCTATGGGCTAATGCTGGAAGCGCAAGATTTTTTGAGTCCTACGGTGGAGTCCTTTGAGTCAGAAGATATTGACGCTTTTTGCGAGGAGTCCCGCTGCGAGTGCGTTTTGGTACCGGAGGGGACGCTGGCCATGCCGCCGGAAACCAATCTGGAAGAGACCGATTGGAACCCTGATGAAGCGCGATCGCCTGAGTCTCCTTCACCTGCTTCTGATACCGCCCCTGACGGGCTATCCGACACTGAGCTAGAGCGCATTCGACGCCAGCTTGAAGGGTTACTTTAGGAGGCATTCGCTTTGTCACTGAGCAGGCCTCCTGCACCAGCGTCAACGGGAATGCCCAGTTCAGAATTAATTGATTAATGGCTTAAAGGCTACGTCTATGACCGATTCTTCCTGTTCTCCCAGTGCTGCTTTTGGCGATCGCGGGCATCTGCTGACGGAACAAGCCAATCCCGCCAGCCAGGCCCTTGATCAGCTCAGCGCTGGCGAGATTGTAGATTTGTTTAATCAGGAAGATGCGCGGGCGATCGCCGCCATAGCCGGGGCGCGCGAGGCGTTGGCAGCCGCAATCGACTGTGCCGCAGCACGGCTACAGCAAGGCGGGCGACTGTTTTACATAGGCGCGGGCACTAGTGGACGGCTCGGTGTGTTGGATGCGGCGGAGTGTCCGCCTACCTTTTGCACGCCGCCGGAGCTAGTCCAGGGTATCATTGCGGGCGGTGCGGGGGCGCTGGTGCGCAGCTCCGAAGATTTGGAAGACCGGGCCGAAGATGGCGCAACGGCGATCGCCCATCACCAAATCCGCGCCCAGGACGTGGTGGTCGGCATTACGGCCGGCGGCACCACGCCCTATGTCCACGGTGCACTCCAGGCAGCGCGGCAGCGGGGAGCCGCAACCGTGTTTATCGCCTGCGTGCCAGTGGCACAGGTCAGCGCCCAAGTGGACATCGATATTCGCCTGATTACCGGGCCAGAGATTCTCACTGGCTCAACTCGGCTGAAAGCAGGCACCGCTACGAAGCTGGCGCTCAACACGCTGTCTACTGGCGTCATGGTGAAACTGGGGAAAGTCTACGGCAACCGCATGGTGGATGTGGCCGTGACCAATACAAAGCTGCACGACCGGGCGCTGAGAATTCTTACAGACTTGACCGGGCTGAGCCGACCTGAGGCGGCGCTGCTGCTGGAAAAAAGCGGTCGCCGCGTCAAGCTGGCTTTGGTGATGCACTGGGCAGGTGTGGATGCCGAAACGGGCGATCGCCTGCTGGCTGAGCATGACGGCAACCTGCGGCGGGCGGTACAGAGCGTGGCAGGGTGATGGGTGATGGAGTGATGGGGTGATAGGGTGATTAAATAGGCAAATATCTCATTAGCCTCTGATGAACTGCCTGCTCTGCTTTCCCATCATTTCAGGTGTTTCTTGAGACTGTTTACTACACGGGCCCAAGTCACGCCAACCCTCCAACACCCCGTCACTCCAACACTCCAAATGCCTCTCACTGTGCTCATTCTAGCGGCGGCGATCGCCATCCTCGGCTGGGGCTTCTACCGCGCTCGTCCGATGGGACGACTCGGCATCTTGGCCTGGTTGCAATCCTTGGTGTTGATGCTGCCCTGGTTGCTCTTTTTTGGGTTATTTGCTGTCGGCGTCTATCTCAACCTGGCGGCGGTGCTGCTGCTGATTGTGGCGTCTACCGGGCTATACATCCTACTGGGAAAGCAGTTGCGGACACTGGCAGCGGAGCAAAAGTTGAGTCAGGCAGAGGCCTATCGAGACCTTGAGGGGCGATCGCCTGAGCGTCACGATGCACCATCCAAACCGGCCCCCGCCCCCGGAGAACCTGCTGCCCCCCCCTCATCTCCCAACTTAGATCCAGCATCTCCATCCTCACAGGCTGTATCTGGGGCCAGGTCAGGATCTGGGGCTGAAGACACTGAACCCGCCAAAATTCCAGCGGAAGACCTGGCTACAATTCGAGAGATCTTTGGGATCGATACCTTTTTTGCCACCGAAACGCTGCCCTATCTGGATGGTGCAATCTTTAAGGGAAACCTGCGGGGAGAAGCGGCAGTCAGCCATGCGCGGCTGTCGGAACGCTTGCAGCAGCGAGTGGGCGATCGCTATCGGCTATTTTTGATCAACGGGCCAGACGATCGCCCCACAGTCGTCGTGCTCCCCGCAACGGCTGGCCCCAGCCCCACCACCAAGACCCAGCTTGCCCTCGCAGGCGTTCTCGCCGTCGTCACCAGCCTCACTTGCCTGGAAACATCAGGACTTCTGCAAAGCTTTGATTTATCAGCCGACTGGCAGCGATTTCCGCAAGCCTTTCCCCTGGCGCTGGGGCTGCTGCTAATCCTGGCTGTCCATGAGGTAGGGCATCGGCTCGTCGCCCGTCGCTGGGGGGTGCGGCTCAGCCCACCATTTCTCATCCCCACGCTCCAGCTCGGCTCCTTCGGCAGCATCACTCGCTTTGAGTCGCTGCTCCCCAACCGGGACGCGCTGTTTGACATTGCTGTGGCCGGGCCACTGGCAGGCGGGGTGGCTTCGTTTACAATCTTAATTCTTGGTCTATCATTATCCCATCAGGGTAGTATCTTCCAAATTCCGTCAGAGTTCTTCCAGGGATCTATCCTGGTTGGCACGCTCGCGCGAGTTGTTCTGGGCAATGCATTGCAGCAGGCTTTAGTCGATGTTCATCCGCTGGTTGTCGTTGGATGGATTGGGCTGATCATCACAGCGATTAATCTGATGCCGGCCGGGCAGTTGGATGGAGGTCGCATTGTGCAGTCTATTTATGGACGCAAAACTGCTGGACGGGCAACGGTCGCCACGCTAATCCTTTTGGGTTTGGTTTCTTTTGCAAATCCTTTAGCGCTGTATTGGGCTGTGCTGATTTTGTTTTTACAGCGAGAGCTAGAGCGCCCCGCCCTCGAAGATTTGTCGGAACCAGGCGATGCGCGGGCGGCATTGGGTTTGCTGGTTTTGTTCTTAATGGCGGCAACACTGCTGCCGCTTACTCCTGGACTGGCAGGTCGTCTGGGCATTGGAGGCTAACGCATGTCATTTCCCCCTCCCGTTTGGCTGGTTTTAGATATCAGCGCGCTGGCAAGCAGTACTCCCAAAGAGTGGATCGAGTTTTCGCGAGTGGGTGCAACGTTTATTCCTCAAGCCGTCTATGAGGAAATGAAGCTGTTGTTCGATCGCTCTCCTGATCCAGATCTGGAAGAACTTTGCAAGTCCTTTAATCATTTTTATCCCCACAGCGGCTGGACGATTACCGAAGCGCACGCACATCATCCCGCGCTGACGGCGACCGGGCAGGCGCTGACTCGGCGATCGCGCATTACACTAGCAGCAGCACGCTGTGCCTACGCGCTGGCACTGTCTTCAGCGGGGCATCTGGTCGTGCTGGTTACAAATGACCAGTCCTCCCTCCAACGGGTGCATCAGCTCCCATCGATTAACTTGTGCGCCATTCGCACCTCAGAGCTATTGCAGTGGTGTCGTGCCGGGCAGCGCCCCATTCTGATTAGCCAGAAAATGCAGCAGTTTCGGGTAACCAGCGACGCCACTGCTGCCGTAACCAGCGGTATGACGGTGCGAACCAGTCCGACTCGCGTCTCGGCATCGGCCAGCCCGCCGCCTACTCCCTCGATGACAGCCCGCCGCTACGCCGCTCAGCGTTCAACCCGGTCGTCACGGGGCCGCGTCAGAGCAGATAACAGCCTGCCGGGTTGGATTGTGCAAATATTCTCGTTAGCTTTGGCGTTTGGCGGCTTGGCGCTGGCAGCCTGGGTTATGTGGAGTGTGATTCACAACACCGAGTGGTTAGCACCATTGCGACAACCCCTCGACCCAACTCAGCCAGCAGCACAGTAAGCAGCACCGTAAAAAGCCGAGCCTACCAAATTTGAGATTCGCTCAGGGATTAGGAGTTGGCAATTTTGGCTCGTTCCCTGTGCTTCAAATCAACCTGTCTCTGCTTCGTTAACGCGGCGCATTTGCACCACATCGCTCATCTTGCGAATTTGGGTAAAGGTGCGCTCTAGCTGATTGTGGTCGCGGATATCAATCCCCAGATTAATGACAGCCGTCTGACCGGGGAACGTTTTGACTTGGGCATTGCGGACATTAATGTTGTAGTCGCTGAGGCGCGAGAGAATGTCCTTCAAGACGCCCACTCGGTCGATCACTTCCAGTTGAATTTGGACGGGATAGGTCTGGGTGCGGCTGCTAGTCGATTCGGCGGCGTTCCAGCTTACGGGAATGAGGCGATCGCCCGGAATGCTGTCTGTATTGGCGCAGCCCTGGCGATGAATCGAAATTCCCCGACTGCCCTGCGTCACCACGCCAATAATTGCCTCTCCCGGAATCGGCGTACAACAACCTGCCAGATGATAGAGCAACCCCTCCACCCCTTGAATCGGAGAGTCATGGGTCTTGGGAGACGGGCGGGCCGGCGGCTGGGGCGGGTTCAGCAGCAGCGCCTCTTCCTCCGCAGTCGTCGCCACAGGCAGCACAGGCTGAAGCGCTTTGGTCGCATCGCGCAGCCGATTGAGCACATGGTTAATCGTCACCTCGCCATAGCCCAGCGCCGCCAGCAGGTCCTCCGGCGTCTGATAATTACATCGAACGGCCGTCACCTGCATCTGCTCCGACTTTAGCAGCGCCTCAAATCCCTTCTTGCCCAGATCTCGCTCCAGCATTTCGCGCCCGCGCTGCACGTTTTCTTCCCGGTTCGACCGCTTATACCACTGGCGAATTTTGTTGCGCGCACCCGGCGTCACCACAAAGTTGAGCCAGTCGAGCGTCGGGTGGGCGTTTTTCTGCGTGATGATTTCCACAATGTCGCCATTTCGCAGCACCGTATCCAGCGGCACCATCCGTCCGTTGATTTTTGAACCAGCACAGCGGTTGCCCACCTCAGTATGAATTCGATAGGCAAAATCGACCGGGGTTGAGCGCTGCGCCAGCGGGATCACATCCCCCTGGGGCGTAAACACATACACATCGTCGTCAAACAGGTTTGTGCGGACGCTCTCTAGATACTCCTGCGCATCCTTCAGATCGTTTTGCCAGTCGAGCAATTGCCGCAGCCAGGTCAGCTTTTCGTCATCACTGCTGAGGCGAGTGGCCGTAGACTTGCCCGTTTCCTTGTATTTCCAGTGCGCCGCGATCCCATATTCGGCAACATGGTGCATTTCCACCGTGCGGATCTGGATCTCGACGGGGCGGCCGCCGTGGCCAATCACCACGGTATGCAGCGATTGGTAGCGGTTGGGCTTGGGCAATCCAATGTAGTCTTTGAACCGGCCGGGAATCGGGCGAAACAAATTGTGCACCACGGCCAGGCTGCGATAGCACTCGTCTATATTGCTCACGATGATGCGCACTGCCGTAATGTCAAAAATTTCGTGAAACTCTTTTTGCTGGCGCTGCATCTTTTGATAGATGCCGTAGAGATGTTTAGGACGGCCCTTCAATTCGACGCAGCGAATGCCCGATCGCGTCAGCTCGTCGCGCACCTCTTCGACCGTGGTTTCCAGATAAGACTCGCGATCGCCCCGCTTTTCCGTAACCAGAGACTGCATCTCGCGGTAAGACTCTGGCTCAATGTACTTGAAGGCGAGATCTTCTAGCTCCCACTTGATCCGTCCGATCCCCAGGCGGTTTGCCAGGGGTGCAAAAATTTCCCGCGTTTCGAGCGCGATTTGGCGACGCTTGGCATCTGGCAAATGTTCGAGCGTGCGCATGTTGTGCAGGCGATCGGCAAGTTTCACCACGATCACCCGGATATCTTGCGCCATCGCCATGAACATGCGGCGAAAATTCTCAGCCTGGCGCTCGGTTTTGCTCTCAAAGTTAAACTTGGACAGTTTGGTGACGCCTTCGACCAGGTGGCTTACTTCACTTCCAAAGCGCTCCTCTAGCTCTGCCAGGGTGACTTCGGTGTCTTCAACCACATCGTGCAGAAACCCAGCAGCAATGACGGCGCTGCTGCCACCCAGATCGCGCAACAGCCCCGCAACGGCGATCGGGTGGGCGATGTAGGGTTCACCCGAAGCGCGCTTTTGACCCTCATGAAGCTGGTAGGCGAAGTTAAACGCATCGCAGACCACAGACGCATCAGACCGGGGGTTATCGGAGCAGTCACCTGTCACCGGGCAGGCTTGAGAAATCAAACATTCTCGCAGCCAATCAGGCAGCTCGACATCGGTGGGCAGGATGAGGGTAGTGGCGTTCATGAAGCAACTCCTGGCAGGAGAGGTAAGGAATAGATGCGCTTGGATCTCCCCAGGTGGGGAAGATGATTAGGAAAGTCCTACAAACAGAGGAGCAACTCTCGGGGCGATGCGGTGGATTTTAGCTATTAAACTGTATCGACAGAAACTTTTGGAAAAAGATTTGAGAATCAGTGATGCAAATTTTGACCCATTCCCTGAATTAGCTTTTGGATGGAACCGCCGTGATCAATGCTGCTGAGAGGGTCTGCGCCTATTGAGAGGGGGGGTTGCTTACCCTGATTGCATGGGTTTGAATTGGCATCTATGCAGATGGATATCCATCGATCGCAGAGTCGGGTGTGGCAACGCTTGCGGTGTGCGTTTGCTGCTTCGTTACGCTTTAGTTGCGCTTACTTATTAGTTACGCTTATTTAAGCGATAAACCGGACTGACGACCACGACTCTATGAGCAACAGCTTAAGGGGGCTTAAGTAGAGAGCCAATCTATGAGAAATAGTGTCAGATTGTGGTGGGAGTTTGCTCAAATACACCACTTGGCTTAAGGTTACGAGCGTTGTGATGAATTTGAGCAGGCTATCTCTCTACTATATACAGAGTTCTTAACATTTGTTTAAGAACCCTGTCTGGGAGATGGACTTTTGAGGGCGCTGCTCGGGCTGGAGTCCGAGCTATGTGATGAATGAAGCTATTTGACAACGCTATTTAACAACGCCATTTGACGATGACGCTATTTTGATGATGCTATTTGATGAAGCTATTTATGGAGGGCTGCGATCGCACTCTGAATCCATGCTGGCACAGGTATCGGAGCCTGGCGAAAATTGCGCTGGCAGGGCAGAATTGCAGCCGATCTTTGCCCAATTGCAACAGCAGTTTCAGCAGCAGATCGTGACGCTGAACCTAGAGGGGCTAGAAGGGGCGATCGCCTCTCTGCTGGCCTCTCTGCACACAGAAATGGGCAAACAAATTCGGCTGCTGGGTATGGATCTGATGTTTTTACAAACCGCTCGACAGCCAGAAACGCGACAGCAGCGGCTAACCCAGATCGGCGATCGCCTGCGGTTGCTAATCAGCTACTGCGATGCAGCAATGAGCATAGGGACGAAAGAGGAAGGATGAGGGCGGCATAGAATTTGGAAGAAGCCCTGCTGGGGTAATAGAGTATTAGGGTTTCATGCTTGCTTCTGCGGATTCACCCAAAGCCAATTCATCCTTCATCCCTCCCCCCTTCATCCCTGACGCTATGGACTGCCTGAAAGATCGTGGTGTGCAACTCGTTGAGGTCGTGCTGCGGGGCAATTTACCAGCCCTCCGCTGCCCAGAGTGTGAGGGCTGCTGGATTGCGCCGGAAGCCTACATTCCCTGGCAGCAGCAACAGCCCCAGCCTTTACCAGAAACTGTCAACCTGGAGGCCGGCGCGGCCCATCGTCCCGCGCTGATGGATGCGCGGACGGCGCTCTGTCCCGACTGTCGCGGCTTTTTGTCACGGGTCAAAACGGGGGAGACGATGAATCCGTTTTATATAGAACGGTGTCCGCAGTGTGGCGGCATCTGGTGCGATCGCGGCGAATGGGAAACCCTGACCGCAATGGGCATCAGCGCCATCATCGACCAGCTTTTTTCCAGCGATTGGCAAAGCCGGATGCGCGCCCGCGAGCTGCTCCAGCGGGAACGCACGGCTATGATCGACAAGCTCGGCGAAGACCTGGCGGCCCAAGTCTTTGCCCTGGCCGACCAGCTCGAACCGCATCCAAACGGGGATTTTGGCGTGGCGTATTTGATGCGGCGCGTTCGGGGCGGGACGGAGTGATGGCG
>RFIF01000206.1 GCA_003695655.1 Cyanobacteria bacterium J069 | reverse complement strand
TCTCAGAGCCTGGAGCAAAGATTGTTTCCATCGGACTTACGCAGTGGGATGATTTTTCGCGGGCTGTGCCCGCGAAAAATCATCCCGAATCTATAAAACTCGTTGTAACTGCGTAAGTCCTGTTCTAATCTCAGAGCAACCGGGAAAACCGCCTCAACCGCACCCAGGCGATCGCCTTTCCATCCAGGCGATCGCCTCTCGCACCAAAATTGGATCCCCCGATTCAAGATACCGCTGCATTCGGTTCGCCAGGGCTGCTTGCTGTACCTGCTGACGCGCCTGAGTTGATTGCAAGGCCCGCTCTTGCCTGCGGGCTTGCTGCTGGCGAGCGTTGACGACAATCGTCTGAAGCGCCTGCTGCACATAGCGAATGCCTGCGATCGATTGAATCGATTCAGCCGTCTGACTTTCCTGTCCAGACTCTTGGGGACCAGGCTCTAAATCTGAGTTATTACACCCTGTCTCCAACTGTGTATCGACTAATGCATCGCTGTAAGCCTGTCCACATAAGGAATTACTGCCATCCTGACCTAATAAGCTTGTAGGGTTAGCTGATGGGAATGCGTCCCCAACGCAATTCCCATCAGTCTCCTTCAATGTCGATGAATTTTTCAAAATTGGAACATGATCCTGAACCAGATCTTGAGCCGTATCTTGAACTGTGTTATGAACTGTATTGTGAACTGTACCTTGAACAGATTGACTCAGATCTTCTGGATGCCATAGATCTCGATGACGGTATAACGAAGAACCTCCGATCCCGTAAGCTACCAATGCCTTAAAGCGTGCTGTTGTTGTCACAGGAAGCTGATGACGGTTTAACAGGTCAGCGATCGCCCGACAGATCCTCTCTCGCACGGCCTGTTGCTGCTGCTGGTTCCAAGTCAAAGCCTGTGAGGAAACATCTTTTCCACTTACAGTCCCCGGCTTGCGTCGTGTCTGAAACTGGAAGTAATGACTGCTTTCAACACATCGGGCCCACTCCTCGGCCCGGTGAACAATCTCATGCTGATGGCGACACCATTGAACATATCCAGGAAGTGCCTGAGCCACCTTCACGATAGTATCTACCAACGGTTTGCCGACTAAAGGAGGAACACCATAGAGCAAATGTCCAAACACATAAGAACGAATAGCAATACGACCCAATAAATAATTGGTTTGCCCAGCACCCGTCCAACCCAATTCAATCTCGGTGTTCAGATCATTTAGAAATTTATCTGCCTTGCCAGACAGTCCAAATCGCCGCTGCCGTGCAGATTTGGCTAGATTTTCTATCGTTTGAGAACTTACAGCATTACGAGCGGCCACAATACGCCACTGCTCTACAAAGCTTTGGCGAGTAGTGTAGATCAACTGCCAGTCCGAATCGAGTAGATAAGAGCCAGCTTGTAGCGGAAGCCGGTGCGCTGCATATAAACTTGGCTGGCCGTTAGAAACATACAATTTAGGGTTTGGAAAAATCTCAAGCTGCCCTAGGGCAATCCTAAATCCAGCCCGCTCTAATGCAGACTGAAGCGCGATCGCCAGTTGCCAGGTTCTAATCGACTGGTCGAATGGAAAATAAAGGTGAATCCCACCGCTATAGCTAGAAGTGCAAGCGACAAAGCTAACCAGTCCTAGCGGTTCGAGCGCTGCCACCATTCGAGAAATCGCAAACGGATCGTGACGGGGATGATAGAGACTTTCAAAATCTATATCAACAATGCAGTATTGCGTCTCGGCTCCAAAACGAACGCCATAAAGCGCATCACCCTGAAGAATGAGGCGATCGCCCAATGGATGGCGGCTCTCTGTTTTCCAGGCAGGCTTGCCAGCTCCTCCTGCTTGAGAATGCTCTGCCCAAATATAGTCATAGCGATGAGGGAATAGTGATAAAAACTGCTCATCGTATTCCCGAACATATTGAAAACGACTTTTGGACTGGGTTGCAACCATATAAACTCCATAAAGCAAAGGAGCCGGGTGAGCAATCCTCAGTCCCATCGAATCAGCCTAAAATTGTGTACACAAAACAGTGACCAGAGCTTTTTTAAGCTCTGATAGACATGACTAAACGGCAGCCAATAAAGGCTGCTATCATGAACTTGCACAATAAAACAGGTTAAAGAAGCGTCTACTTTTTTAACCGATGCATTCAGGCCGGAACGATGGAGACTTTGGCGAGACTCTGTTCCGGCTTTTTATATGCTGAGTGCCCGTTGCGTAATTTGACTCATGGGCTGGTTTATACACTCGTTCATAGAACAGAGGAACTAAGACGTAACGCGATCTATTAAACACGCAAAAAATTAGTTTGAAACACCTTAAAACAGGCTGCAAATCGTAAAATACGGCGGAATGATAGAACCGATCTACGCCGGAGTGATAGGGCTAACTATACGCCGGAGTGATAGAACTCTTTTTTAATATCCTTGGGAGTGATAGAGCCAGCCATACGCCGGAGTGATAGAACCAAGCTGCAAGCGCTAATCCAGAAACACATTTGAGCAAGAGAGTGATCTGAGTTTATACGCCGGAGTGATAGAACCAGTCATACGCCGGAGTGATAGAACCAAGCAGAGCGATACGTCGGAGTGATAGGGCTAGAGATACGCCGGAGTGATAGAGCAGAATGCAAAAAACATACGCCGGAATGATAGACCTATAGCGGTTGCCCCAAACCGCGCCGGCCATACTCCGCTATATCTAGTACAATTCCTGCATCACTCATTAAGCGGTGGATATGACTGCGATTCCAAAAGACTCGGCGTTTCCAGTGGATGGACAATTGCTGATGGTGCTGCCCAGAGCTGCGGCTTCGGTTAATAACCCGGATGTGCGCCTGCCGCTACTGCGGTCGGATGGCGATGGCTATTATCTGGAAATGCGAGTTGAATCTGATCCTCAAGACGCAGGCGAAGTGGCCGTAACCCGCC
Organism: Cyanobacteria bacterium J069; assembly: GCA_003695655.1. GTDB lineage: Bacteria > Cyanobacteriota > Cyanobacteriia > Elainellales > Elainellaceae > Thermoleptolyngbya. The sequence continues at coordinate 11,722 of RFIF01000206.1, read as the reverse complement.
GCGTGCCGTTAGAAGACCTGACGCGAGAGGAGTGGGAAGAAGTTAAGCAACAATATGAAAATCTAGATTTTGACGCGCTGGTTGATCAAGGGATTGGGAAAGGCTTAGAAAAGATTCCCGACCGCAAGATTCAGCGTTTGTTTATGGCGCTGCTAACGTTTCTTAATCCTCGCCAAGTGGGAATCGTTCTCTATCTGTATCGACTCGCTGCCGAGCAAAATAATGGGCCAGTGGTGACGTTTCGCTCGAATGACTTGTTAGAAAACCTGGGCTATACCCGCAGCAAAGGCGGGAGCTTTCATGCCAAAGTGCGATCGCAGTTGAATCGTGATCTGGTTGCGCTTCACCGGGTGGAGCTGGTGTTGGCAAAGTCTTTGCGAGAAGGCAATAAGATTGGCGCAGAGGTAATTATCAAAAGTATCCTCCGCATTAAGAGCTATAAGATTGAGAACCTGTCGCGAGAATTTGATCTGGCGAAGGCAGCCGATTACACGTATGAACTGGCCGATTCATACACGGTTTCTCTGGAGTTTTTTGAAGGCCCTAGCCGCACGGGGGATTATGTCCTCTTTGCCAGCGACATCGACATTACGCAAAAGCTAGGCAGCAACGCCAAAAATGATTACCGCACTAAGCTGCTCATTTATTTAGCCAGCCGTCTCAAGTGGGATACGCCGCAAGACGGACAATATCTCATTATCTCCAAGCAGTATTTATTCAAGAATTTAGATTTGCTGGGCAGCAACTCATCTCGCAATAATCAGATCTTCTGGCGCACAGTCGAAGAATTGCAGCAGGGTGGCTATATTCTTGGCGCCCAGGAGTTATCTGGCAAAAAGAAAACTCCCAGCATTCAGTTTCAAATTAATCCCGAAAAGCTCAAGTCTGGGCCAGGAAATGGTTGACTTGAAAATAGAGGAGCGGTGTTAGATTATTCGCTTAATTAATTCTTGTGTAACTTCTGGTAGGTTTTAAGAGTTACACAAGAAAAGTTTTATAAGAGGAGCATTTACAAAGTTGGAAGACTGACACTGAAATTGTTTAACTAAGCAGTGCCTTAAAACTTTCCAGGTCGTTGATTGACCCACTATGGCAGGGTGGATTCATGCTCTTTGCAAAGGACTTTCTACAATAGTGCATATCTGTTACAGATCCTTATGAGCATCAGGACATGACCCCGGCTAGTTCCCCGCGAATCGTTTCACTTCTGCCCAGCGCCACTGAAATTTTGGCAGCCTTGGGGCTGATGCCCTGGGTGGTGGGTCGCAGCCATGAGTGCGATTATCCTTCCGAAATTGGCGATCGCCCGATTTGTACGGCTGCCCGACTCAATGCAGGCAAGCCCAGCGCCCAGATTGATCAAGACGTGCAAACACTGCTGAAGTCGGCGCTGAGTATTTATGACATTCAGATCGACACGCTGAAGCATCTCCAGCCTACGCACATTGTGACGCAGGATCAGTGCGATGTTTGCGCGGTCAATTTTGCGGAAGTGGAGCGGGCAGTGGCGATGCTGGCGGAGCCGCGCCCCCAGGTGATTTCGCTTCAGCCTAATACGCTGGCGGAGGTGTGGGCGGATATTGAGCGTGTGGCCGCTCAGCTCGATGTGGATGCCAAACCCGTGCTGGACGAGTTGCAGCAACGTGTGGCAGTCTGTCGGCAGCGGGTGCAGTCAGTGGATGAGGCTGCCCCACCCACGGTTCGACCCACGGTGGCGGCGATCGAGTGGATTGAGCCATTAATGGGCAGCGGCAACTGGATACCGGAACTGATTGAGCTGGCGGGTGGGCAATCGGTGTTGGGGGCGGCGGCGCAGCATTCCCCGTATCTCTCCTGGGAATCGCTTTTGGCGGCTGATCCAGCGGTGATTGTGGTGATGCCCTGTGGGTTTGACCTGGCGCGGACTCGACAAGAGATGCAGCAGGCGATCGCCACCCAACCCCAGTGGCAGCAGCTCCGTGCGGTACAGGGCGATCGCCTCTATCTCACCGATGGCAATGCTTACTTCAACCGTCCCGGCCCCCGGCTGGTTGATTCATTGGAAATCCTGGCAGAACTCTTGCACCCCGACTTGTTTGAGCCGACCCATCAGGGCATTGCGTGGGAACAGATGGATGCTGTGTCACAGCTCAGAAACTAGGGATTGGGAGTCTTGAACATGTCTTGAATATGTCTTGATGTCTGCTGGACTGTCTCCCTCAGGAATCTGACAAGTGATCGGCAGGGTCTTCAACCTCAACGGACAGTACGTTGAGCTGAGTCTCTAGTTCGGCGATCGTTGGCAAGCTGCCCCGCAATGGTTCTGGCAGTGCGTCTCGGAGCTGATAAGTGGAGATACCAATGGGTTTGTTGAGATCGCGCAAGGCATACTCAACCACCGTATGGTCTTGGGTCTTGCAGAGAACGATGCCAATAGTGGGGTGGTCTTCGGGGCTGCGGAGCAAATCGTCTACCGCCGAAACGTAGAAATTCATCTTGCCAGAAAACTCCGGCTCAAACTCTACCGTCTTCAGGTCAATTACCACAAAGCAGTGGAGGCGAAAGTGATAAAACAGCAGATCAAGCCTGTATTCTTTGCCGCTGACTTGAAGGGGATATTGGCTGCCGACAAAGGCAAATCCTACGCCTAATTCCAGCAAAAACTCGCGGATGTGGCGAATCAGGGCAGTTTCCAGATCTCGCTCCTGGGCGGCCTGTCCCAGGTTCAGAAAATCAAAGTTGTAAGGATCACGCAAGATTTGCTGTGCCAGGCTAGATTGAGGCTGGGGCAGCGTTTGGTCGAAATTGGTGAGTGCCTCTCCCTGCCGACGATACAGCCCACTTTCGATGCGCTGGGTTAAGATGCTGCGGCTCCAGCCTTGCTGAATGGTTTGCTGGATATACCACAGGCGCTCTTGCGGGTCTTTAACTTTGTCCAGCAGGGTGCAGTTGTGAAACCAGGGAATTTGTCCAGCAACCTGCTGGACGAATTGCTCATCGGGATAGGCGTCTGCGAAGGCGCGCATGTAGAGCAGGTTGGTGCGTGAAAAGCCCTTCAAGTCTGGGAAGGCTTTTTGCAGATCTTTGGCAAGCCGGCTGATGACTTTTGCGCCCCACCCCTGCTGCTGTTGCCGAGCCAGAATTTCCTGACCGACCTGCCAGTAGAGCAAGACTAGCTCTCGATTAACTGCCAGAGCCGCCCGAACTTGGGCTTTGCGAATCCGCTCTTTTAGCCCGTTGAGAAACGCATCATAGCTGGTTGGCAGCAAGTCCTGGCTCATATTCTGACGGACACCTTCTGACGGACACCTTGGCGATCGCAAACTTGATTGTACTAGCTGTAGATACAAGTGATCTAACCCATGACCTAATTTAGCCCTTGCTACGTTGCATAGTTAGGGCGGTTGAATGGGTCTGCTTTCAATGGTCTGTTTAAGAGCTGCTTTAAATGCTCTGTTTAGGCGGTCTGCTTAGTTTGGGGCTGGTGGCACTCAGCAGATAATTATTTGGGATAGTAAAAAACTGATGAAAATAAGTGAATGGTTTAAAAAAGTTTCTTGTGTAACTTTGGACTTAAAATAAGAGCTGTTACACAAGAAACTTAAGACTTCGGTGCCTGAGCCACATAACCTCGTAGATCTTTATAACCTGCTTGATTGCTTAAACCTAGAGCAAAAGCGGACAGTGCAGGATTGGCTGATGAGGGCGATCGCCACTGAGGAGCAGCAAACTGCACTAAATATCCCGTCACGGTCAAACATTGCTGTTGCCGATCGGCAACACTATCAAGGCAAAATCTATCAGCATGAAAAGCGCCGCTGTGGCAAGACGGCCTGCCGCTGTAGCGAAGGCAATCTATCAAAGGTCGGTCATGGGCCCTACTGGTATGCCTATTGGAAAGAAAACGGGCGTCTGCGTAGTCAATACATTGGCAAGCGCCCGCCTTGGGAATTGGATTAGAAACGGGATGATCATTAACAGATTGTCTTGATCATAAGCAGATCTGTAATAACCAAGCGATTCCCAAAATCCATAGCGTTCCCCAAAAAGCATTTATATCAATTCCCTTAAACAGCACTACAGATAAAACTGCCGAAAGCCTGACATACCCTGAGGCTGACAATCCAGAATCACCGCTCTAAAATCCAAAATTGATAGTCCAAAATTGATAATCCAAAATTGATAATCCAAAATTGATAATCCAAAATTGATATTGGACGCATCACTTGACTTGCATTAATGAACGTCCTGAGCAAAATACGGACAACGTTGTCCGTAAAAGTTCGTAAGATTGGGCTGGAGATGGATTGAAAACTATTGCGACTCACTAAACTATTGCAATTTTCTAAAACAATGTCACTGAAGACTCACTGATGGATTCACTGATGGATTCACTGATGGATTCACTGATGGATTCAGTTCTGGGCTATTTCAGAGCTATTTCCGAGCTACTCTCGAGCTATTTCCGAACCATCTCCAGGCTGCTTTGGAACCACTAATTTACTCAGTCGGTTTGTTGAAATTCTACGTTAGTGATGTTCAAAGCACGCTCAAAAGTATGAAGAATTGACCAGCCGATCGGTGTTTGAGCTAGTTGTTGGACAGATTTTATAGAATTCTGTGAAAATCATCTAAAATAAGCGTTCTAAAGGGTTTTGTCCGTAATAGACTTAAGAAGTCGCTACTACGGATAGCATGATCATTACTACCGCAAGCTTCAAGGGCGGCGTAGCGAAAACCACTACAGCAATCCATCTCGCCGCCTATTTGCAGACCAAAGGCCCGACTCTCCTGATTGACGGAGATCCAAACCGCTCATCCTGCCGCTGGGCGGAGCGTGGCGTGGCCAGTAGTCAGCCTTTGCCTTTTAGGGTGGCTGGTGTCAATCAAGCCGCACGATATCGTAATTGTGAGCATTTTGTTATTGATACGGAAGCCAGGGCTGAAATTGAAGACCTCAAGGAAATTGTCGAGGGTTGCGATCTGCTGATCTTGCCGACTACTCCCGACACGCTGTCGCTAGATGCCCTGACTCAGACGATTGAGCTACTGCAAAAAATTGGCACAGGTAAGTATCGAGTGCTGCTGACGAGAGTGCCGCCGCCGCCGCGTCGAGAGGGTGAAGATGCTCGAGATTTTCTGGTAGAGATGGGATTTCCAGTGTTTCGCGGCAAGATTCGGGAAGCAGTGGCTTTTCAAAAGGCTGCAAACGACGGCATTTTAGTAAACCAGGTAAAAGGCGATCGCCGTGCTCGAATGGCCTGGAAAGAATATTCTGCGATTGGAGACGAAATTCTAAATGGCTGAGAAACAAGCTGAAAAACGGGTGAACCGCTTTAAGACTCTCATGGCGGTAATTGGAAATCCTTCTGAAACTGAGCTAGAAGATGCCTTGCTGGATGACCAGGACAGCGCTCCTGAACTTTCTACAAGCGAGGAGGCTGGGCAAACTATAGCAGGATTGCCAGCAGGATCGCCCAGCAGCAGTAATATCCCATTGAGTCAGCCAGAACGCCAAGTGCCAGCGCTGCAAGAGCCATCTCTCCAATCGACGCCAGATATTCTCTGGATTGCTCATCCCAAAATTCACCGAGACGCAGATCAGGCGCGGCGCTATTTTGATCCTGACGAGCTGGCGAAAATGGCGAGATCGATGCAGGCAGTGGGAATTATTGACCCGCTGTCGGTTCGCCCCAGTCCCAGGTATCCCGGTGAATATGATCTGCTGGCAGGTGAAAAGCGCCACCGCGCTGCGGAAATTGCCAGGCTGGCAGAAGTGCCCTGCCGAGTTTTTGAGGTCAGTGACGATATTGCAGAAGATATTAAGGCGATCTCCAACCTGCAACGCGGGGATTTGAACAAATGGGAAGAGACTTCCGCGATTATGGGGATGCTATGCCGCAATTTGCAAAAGTCTCCTGAGGAAGTGGTTAGCCTCCTCAATCGAGCTTCTAACCAGCGGCGAGGACTTACGGACAACGTTGTCCGTAGTGAGGAGTGGGTGATCGTTGAGGATGTCTTTAATCTTGTAGGGCGACTGACCCCTGAAAGCTTTCGTAAACATCGGGTGCCGCTGCTCAAGTTACCCCGGTCGATTCAAGACATTTTGCAGCAGGGCAAACTGAGCTATACCAAGGTCAACGAAGTTCTGAAAGTCAAAGATCCAGAGCAGCAGAGGCATTTGCTGCATGAGGCGATCGCCGCGAACCTGTCCGTAGATTCAATTCAAGCCAGAGTTAAAGAACTCCGCCAGACGCAGAGCCAATTGCAAAAAGTGGAAATTACTGAGCCTGATCGGGCATCGGCTCGACTGTCGTTCGTTAGTAAAGCAATTAAGCGTGCAAAGTTTTGGCAAGACCCGCAAAAGAGCGTCCGCTTTCAGGAGCTTCTGGCAGAAATGGAGAGACTGATTGAATAGCGTTGGGAGTTTCAATGCGGCAAGAGATGCGGCAGGATACCATCTAAAAGCAAGGAGGCAGCGGATGTTGATTTTAACTTCCAGGAGTAAACTTTTTTCGGTTGACTTACGCTAAACTTACACTAAAATAACTTGCTAGAAATCATTAGAGATTACTCCTAATGACCTGCTTCCTCTATGGCCCGTCGCATTAACCTCAAATGTCAGCACTGCGCCACGCTGTCGGTAGAAGACGCGATCGCCCTGCATGGCCCCATCGGTGACAACTGCTGGAACCCAAACAACGAAAATGGCTGGGGTTATGACTGCCATCGACGGCGATCGCACTATCGTCACCGCGACGACAGCAACCGCACCCGCCGGAGACTCCGCCGATTGGCGGTTCCATCTGACCATTCAATGGTCAATCCGCCCCAAAACTCCGAAACGCAACCGATGTTTAACTGGGAGGCTGCTCCGATAATGCTGCCTGCGCCACCCTTGTCCTACGCTGCTGTGCTGGTGTTGTATCGCAACCACAAGGATGCACCCGTCCATGCGGTAGCCGCAGAAATTTGGCAAGGCGATCGCCAGGTGCTTAACATTCCGCCGATTCACTGTTTGGGGATGCGCGGCAACCAGGTGACGGCATACATTCAAACGGTTCTAGAGCAACTGCATCACCAGTTTGGCGTGTCTCGGTTTGAGGATGTGATCAAGCAGTTGCCAGTAGCGCAATGTCCAATTCAGCCCTGTCCCTTAAAAGCTGAAAGCTGAATTTAGCTGAAAGCTGAATTTGTTGGGGGCAAGGCGCTATGAATCGGACGACAGGCTGATGAAGAAATGGGTGTCGTAAAACTGCTCAGCCGGCTGCAAAGTAAACCCGCCCAACAACAGTCCCAGCCAGATCGCGACCAGAGTCATTCGGGGGTCTTGCTGTTGCAGCCCGCAAACTAACTCGCTGAAACGGGTTTTGCGCCCGTGTGCTTCCAGCCAGGTCTGAATTAACTGCACCCATTCACTCACGTGCTCATCATGGGCAACAGCCAGCGCTTTCTCATGCTCTTCCTGGTCAAGCCAATCCAGCAGCGCCTCTTTTTCGACTTCTCCTACCACAGAATCTTCGGGTTCCAGGCGGCTGCGAGTTTGCAAGAAGTTTTCCAGCATCTCCTCTAAGCCCAGACTCATGGTTTGACGCAGAAACGACGACAGCATGTCCTCGGTTAGTACTGGCTCTGTGGCAAGGCGATCGCTCCAGCGCTGTTCCCAGGCATTCAACATCCACTCAGCGCGGGAAAAATGAATCTCACTCAGTTGGGCGATCGCCTCGCCGGCTGCCCGCAGTTGCTCCTCTCGCTCTAGCCGGGCGAACTGCTGTTCTGCATAATGCCAGAGCTGCTTCAGGTCGGCAGTTTCAGGATGGGCGATCGCCTGCTCAACCGCCATCTTAAATTCAAACGCTGCCTGCTGTTTAGTCATGCGGGAATCAACACAGAACTGAGACGTTGAGCAGGAGAATGCGGAAGATTGCCTACGTTGCCTGCTCAAGCAAGCGAATGACTGGGGCGGATTTGACGATGGAGCGGTTTACAACGGTTTTACGGCGGCTTCCTCACTTTAGCAGATTGACCTCATTCATCTTGAGACACGACATCAGTCAATCAGTCAGGCACCACCAGGCAGATCACCGAGTTCTCAATTGCTTTTGCATTGGTCTGAACGTGAGTGTTGGCGCAGGCTGAGGGACTGTGTTCGGAGCACTGCCACTGAGACGAGTTGCGCTGGTAGTTATCAATTGGCGAACCTGGCTGTCGGTCAGGTTCGGATTTGCCTGGCGCATCAGGGCAACAACCCCTGCCACATGCGGTGCAGCCATAGAGGTGCCACTGAGCGACCGATAGCGATCGCCCGGTATGGTGGAAACCACGCCGACGCCCGGCGCAACCACATGCTGCATCCGGCTGTCTGCCCCGGCTCGATTTGAAAAAGACGCAATCAAGCCATCGCTGGCGATCGCCCCAACCGACAGCCCCCACTGAATCGCCAGACTGGCAGGGTTGCTAGGCTGAGCCGCGCCCTCGTTGCCGGCCGCCATCACCACGATCGCCCCCTGCGACACTGCATGTTCAATTGCGGCGGCTACCTCGGCGCTATATCCTCCGCCCAGGCTCAGATTAATCACATCGGCACCATTATCGGCGGCATAGCGGATTCCTTGAGCAACGCTGGTATACGTGCCAGAGCCATTGTCTCGCAGCACTTTGACTGGCATGATTTGGGCGTTGTAGGCAACCCCTGTGATCCCCATGTCATTATTTTCAGCAGCAATCGTACCTGCAACATGAGTCCCATGGCCGTTCCTATCCATCGGATCATTATCGCCATCGGCAAAATCCCATCCGCGTACATCATCCACAAAGCCATTGCCGTCATCATCAATGCCATTGCCAGCAATTTCTTGCGGATTGCGCCACATATTGGCATCCAAATCGCTGTGGGTATAATCGACGCCCGTATCGACCACAGCAACCACTACGCCGCGTCCCGTATAGCCCTGGTTCCAGGCTTCTGGCGCATTCACCCGATTGTTGCTCCAGCTATATCCAGCGTCAGCAACGGGCGCGAAGGAAGCCAAGTTGAGGGACTGAGCTACGGCTGCGGCTGCATTTACCTGGCCATAGCCATCGGAGCGATTGAAACCGCTGGTAGTCGTTTCGGTATCCGGTGTGCGGAGCGTTAGCGTGTAGCGGCCCGTGGCAACTGGTTGAAAACTGGTGGCTCGAACGATGTAGCTTACTCCCGCCTGCACAGTCAGCGTTAGCCGGGCATGGGTGCCTGGGCCGCTGTCGTCATCTGCTGCAACGATCGCCCCTGTGCGGCTGTTAACCACTTGCAGATAAGCATCGAAGGCCGAAGAGGCCAGATCGATCTGCACGCGCCCGCTGGTCGAACTTTGGAGCAAGTAGTCGTCTTTGTAGGTGTTGGGGCGGGTGGGGTTGCGGGCGTCTTGGCGAGAGAGTGATTCGGTGATGGTTCTGGGCGTGCTAGTCTGGCGCAGGCCTGTAGAGGCTACCCAGTCTCCACCCTGACCGAGTCCAGTCAGCGAGTCCGTCCGGGCGGTGGGGGCGCGTTTGGTGATGGGCCGGCTAAGAGGCGGAGAGCGATCGCCCTCTGTTTTGGTCAACGCAACGTCAGGAACCGGGCGGCGATCCTTGTCCCAGTCTCTTGAAAACAGTGATAACGACTTGAGTGTTGGCGACTTGAAGGGTCGAAGTGGACTACTATAGTCCGCTTTAAACCGATTATTAGACTGATTATTAGACCGACGGCTGAATATATCCAGATCAGGCTCCGGATTAAAAGCAGCAGGCTGATAGGAATCGAGATTGATTGTCAGTCCGTAAGCATGGCTGAATTCACTCAGCAGGCTAGAAGACAAGCCGGGTAGCTCAGATTGTCCTGACTTTAGCCATGAACTTCGCAGCGGTGCCTGGGTATTTTCTAGCATGACCAATGCCTGTCTTGGGGGAAAGATGGCGCACAGGGTGCGCTCTATGCGCAGACGCTGTACATACAGACATATTCACCGTCCAGGAAAGGCTATGCAAAAATTACCCCTCCAGTTTACAACTGGATTGCTAACTGAGGTAAGTCGCTCAGACTACTGTTTGTTGAGCGACCAATCATAGTTGAGATACCCCAACTTGTAGTTTCCTGCTGAAAGATAAGCTTTATCTTCAGGGCTAACGTAGTTGCTGATAAAGTTTAATGCGGCGCGGTCTTTGGGGCTACCTGTAAACTGTGTCTCGTTGGCATACTGGGGTTTCCAATCATCGCCAAACCAGTCAAAGATAGCAGAAATTAAGACCTGGTTTTGTTCCCGATCAATCTGGAGTCCGTGGGCGCTAGAGAGCCACTTTTGGGACTGATCGTCTAGCTGTTGATTCAGCCTTTCGCCGATATAAGGCTCTTGGCGCAAGGGTGGACAACTGATTGCCGCACAGACTAATGCCGCATGAATGCGCGGTTCTTGAAACTCTTTTCGCAGAATCTCATGCTCAATTTTATCCAGCGTGACCGATTCCCCTTTCAACCTATGCTTTTGAAAATTCCAAACTCCAAAGATATCCTTGATACTGCCTTTAAGCGGGTTTTGGTTAATAATTGACTCCAGCGTAATGGCGTTATAGGCATTGATCAAAAAGGCGATTTTATCTGACTCACTCCAACTGGAATAGGTGTCTGGAGAAACTGCTCCTAGCTGTTCAATAAACGCCTTTAAAAGTTGTGGGTTGGCTTGTAGCGCCGGGTAATCAACTAAGCCATCTGCATTGACGTAGGTCTGTAAGACGGTGGCATAACCGTCGTAGGAAAAGGCGGCGTCAGAGACAGTGGTTTCCTGAAGGATTGGGCGATCGCCCTGCGCCAGGGGGATGGTGCAGCCAGAGAGGAGGGCGATCGCACCAGCGAGGACTAAGGGAAGGGGCTTTACCATGTTCCACAGTTGATTATAAACACCATGCTAGTTATGACCGAACAGCTCTCTAAAAACATGACTCCCGGCTGATTTTTTGCTGAGAATCAGATGAGCCAGTCGCGCTTGACCGCGTTTTCAGCTTGGGAGATTTGCCAAGTAGTCCACAGCCAGCCCAGAATAAAGGGAAGCCAGAGCCAGAGACGTTCCGGCTCGGTTAATTGCCAGTCGGGAAGCCGCGACGGCAAGCTGAAATAGACAAATGCAGAAAGGCTGATCAGACGCACGCCCCAATTTTGGAGCGGTAATTGGAATGATAAAGCGAACGGGACTATCCACGTAAAATACCAAAAATGAATGATAGGCGTGAGCAGCAGCAGCCCAAACCAATACCATGCCGCAAATTCCTGAAAGCGATCGCACTTGAGCAGTAGCCAGATCAAAAACAGCACCAGCGGGAACAGATAAATCCAGTTGGCCTGCAAAGAGGCAGGCCAAACCTGGGCCACCCAGTAGGGAATGAACTCAGCACTGCGCCCGTAGGCGACAAAGACCGAACGAGTGGGAATCAGCGGACAACTGCTGGACTGGCAAAACGGCAGCGCGGCCAGCATCATCGGCAGCAACCCCACCAGCCCCACCCCTGCCGCTAGCAGCAGTTTGAACCGGCGGAGCGATCGCCACATCAAAAAGCCCAGCAGCGGCAGCGACACCCACTTGACGGCAATGCTGATGCCCACCAGCAGAGCGCTCCCCAGCCAGCGGCGAGAGGGCGTCGGCGCTGGGTCAAGCGGCTGATCAGCGGCGGCTGGCGGTGGTTCCCAAACAAACCAGGCCGCGACCAGCGGTAAGATAAACCAGCTATCGTAATG
>RFIF01000017.1 GCA_003695655.1 Cyanobacteria bacterium J069 | reverse complement strand
CTCCATCACTTCAAACTCGCTGACTTCCAAAACCGGGCCAATCATCGCAATCGACATCACGTCCTCGCGCACCTTACCCTTGACGCGCACCTGCTGTCCGGCTTTAAGCAAACCCTCTGGCGCAGCCTTTGAGATTTCGTAGGTGCCTTGCTCCGTTTTTAGCGCCCAGGCTCCAAGGCCCACAGCAGACTTTTGCACCGTTCCTTCCAGAGTTAGCATGATGTTCTCGCTCCTTGAGAGGGTTAGGGGCTGTTTAGTTTGACGCTGCTCGCTAAGCGGGACATTCGGCAGCGCGGATGAGACGAATCTGAGCCAGCGTGAAGACGACGGGAATGACGCGGGCGTAGTTGGTGGCGATCGCCCGCCAGCCCAAGTCGGCAAAGAACCAGGCCCACAGCGCCGGCCCCAACACCGACATCACCGAACGGGCTGCGCCATACCTTGCTGCGCTGGCGGCCATGCCGCGATAGGCGGCCCGCATGGCGGCCTGATTGGCGATCGCCCCACCGGCTTGCTTAGCCGCCTGATAGGTCGCCGCGTGCAGGGTAAACTGACGCGCCATCATTTGGAGCAGCCAGGGTCGCACCACCGCACTCACTGCCAGAGCGCTACCGCCCTTGACAAGCAGGGTAGACGGGTTGGTTTGCAGCGAAGTCGGAAGCTGACGCGCCAGCTCCGAATGAGAAATGCAGGCCTGCAATTCGCCGTTGAGGACGCGCTGCTCGGCCGGGGGCAACTGCTGCCAAGCTCGTTGCAACAGCGTCAGAAAAATTTCGGCCTCTAGCTCAGCCGTAGACAGGCTGAGGGAATAGGGAATCCGCAGATAGCGGCAAATCTGGATCAGCACCTGCCGATAGGAAACGTGGCGCGTCTTGCCCCGCAGCACCGTCACCCCGTCGGCTGCCAAAAACCGAAAGCGCTTTTCCAGGTCTTCGAGCCAGCGATCGCGCGACTGGCTGCACACCTCCAGCGGATCGGGCGTATACATATAGTCCAGCGGGTTGAGTTTGCGACAGAACAGAATCTCCGTCAGCACCTCTAGCTCCTCGGCGGTTGCTAATTCTAACGCCGCTCTTAGCTCGTCCACGCGATCTCCTCCGCCACAGTGGCAACTCTGACATCCAGCACTGACCTGATTCTATCCGGCGGCCCTTAATTTTGGCGCAGTTCTCCAGAATCCCCTGGCTGGGTGAACGCAGAGAGCAACTGGCGGCGACCCGATGGCGTCTAGGTCGCCGCAAAGAAGGGTGTTACACTATAAACTGTTGTAGCGCTAAAAGGGTTACGATCCGTTGAAACTCTTTTCTGCTGGGAGTCGCCTCTGGCTTCTCTTCTGGTATTTGGGAATGAAGCTACAGCGTATTCGGCTTTCTGATCCCGCACTCTCTTGGGCAGACCGGTGTGAAGGGCCCAGTATGAGCTGATCGACCTGCAACTTCAGGTTTGTGAGACTTTAGTCTGCCTGAGGCACCACCGGAAATTAAGAATGCAATCTTTCTGGATTTGGGCTTCTTACAGACGATCTGGCAAACTGGGTCGATCTTTTCATCGTTAGGTTTTTGGACTAAACCCGATTCGGCATTTTGATCACAGGCGATCGCCTGTCGAATGGTTCCGAGCAGGCATTTTTGCCAAACCCTGGCGCATAGCGGCTAGAAGGGGTCGCTAAAGCGCTGGCGCGTTTTTTATGCAACGAGGAACACTAGACTCAGTGCCTAGCCGTTTGAAGTCAGGACACTGCTGCGTTGCGGCGCGGTAGCTCCTGATGTCATGTCGTTTGGACAGGAATCGCCAGATCTCGTTGTCCCCTGCCATAACCGCCCGCCGTTTCAGTTTGCGTTGGTTTCACATCACACAGGATTTTGTTGGGAGAATCGCCATGACTACACTGCTTAGCCGCCAAATTTCGCCTGCGCCGCTGTCTGCCAATATCAGCGTCAACGACCTGATCGACACCTACTTCACCGCCTACAACTCGGCACGTTTGCGGGAAGCCTGCCACCTGCTCAGCCGGGAAGTCATGCAGCCCGGTGTCACGGTTGCCCTCAGTCTGTCGGGGGCGCTCACGCCTGCTGGATTGGGGGTTTCCGTCCTGTCGCCGCTGATGCGTCATGGCTTTGTGGACTGGATCATCAGCACGGGTGCAAACCTCTATCACGACCTGCACTACGGGCTGGGCATGGAACTCTACGCCAGCAACCCGTTTGTGGATGACGTGAAGCTGCGCCAGGAAGGGCGGATTCGGATTTACGACATCGTGTTTGGCTATGACGTGCTGCTGGAAACCGATGCGTTTATCCGCGAACTGCTACGGTCGGAGCCGTTTCAAAAGCGCATGGGCACGGCAGAATTTCACCACCTGCTGGGCAAATACATTAACGCGATGGAAAAGCAGCTCGGCGTGAAAAACGCCTGCCTGCTGTCTACTGCCTATGAATGCGGCGTGCCGATCTACACCTCTTCGCCGGGCGATAGCTCCATTGGCATGAACGTGGCAGCGCTGGCGCTGGAAGGCTCGAAGCTGGTAATCGACCCGTCCCAAGATGTCAACGAAACGGCGGCGATCGCCTACGCTGCTCGCAATTCCGGTATTCCCGACGTGGAAGGCAAGAGCGCCGCGCTGATCCTCGGCGGCGGCAGCCCCAAAAACTTCCTGCTGCAAACCCAGCCCCAGCTTCACGAAGTGCTGGGTCTGGAAGAGCGCGGCCACGACTACTTTGTGCAAATCACCGATGCGCGCCCCGACACGGGCGGCCTCTCCGGCGCAACGCCCAGCGAAGCCGTGAGCTGGGGCAAGGTCGATCCCGAAGAACTGCCCAGCACCATCGTCTGCTATACCGACAGCACGATCGCCCTGCCGCTAATGGGAGCCTACGTGATCAACCAGTGCGAACCGCGTCCGCTGAAGCGCCTCTATGATCGCCGCGAAGACATGCTGGCGGAACTACAGCGCGACTATCTTGCTGCTCGCGCCAGCCGCCCAGATGAAAAGGTGACGGCCGCGATTCCTCCGCTCAAGGTGGCCACCGAACCCATGCGGGAACCCGTGGCGACCTACCCCTGCGGTACGCCGATTCATCGCTAGGCTGCGTTTACCAGGTTCCGCTTGGTGTGCTTGGCATAGATGGTGTGCCTGGCATACATGGTGTGCCTGGCATGGGTATCGTTAAAGGTCGAGTCTAAGGGCTGTATAGCGGGTCTATGCAGCCCTTAATTTTGCTTTCGACGCATATTCTCTGCAACCCATGAGCTTCCCCACATTCCCCGCCGATTCCGTATTCCACCCCCAAAAACACCCTGTTAGGTGAGGGCTGCTCGCCAGACCCGACAGTATCATGAAGCCAACTATGGGGCATTAGGCGCTCTACAGTTGGCTTTCAAGCCGTTTATTTAGCACTCAATTTTTTTGACAAGTGGCATGAGTTGGACCATGGAACCTGGCATTGTTTTACTAATCGACCATGACCCGGCAACGCTGGGTAAAGCCTTAGATGCATTGCAAGGAACGGGGTTGAGGCTGTCGGTTTGTGGGCAAGGCGAAGGGGCGATTCCCGAAGGGATCGCTTCGGGAATCGCCCAGGCAGCTCGGCTCCAACCCGCGCTGATTCTGCTAGACGCTGCCTCTGAAACCACCGCGCTCGAAACTTGCCAACAGCTTCACAGCCATCCTCTCACCCACGACATTCCCATCCTGCTGCTACTGCCTGCTGCCAGCACTCCCGACCAGCTTTACCCCGGCGCGTCCGATGCCCTCGTCAAACCGCTGTATACCCAAGTCTTGCAGTCGAGAATTCGCACCCTGATTGCGCTCCGAGAGTTGCAGCAGCAGACCCAACACCAGGATCACCAGATCCAGCAAGCGTTGATGCAGCGTCAGTGTGCCACTCAGTCGCTCCAAGATGTAATTCACGTCATCTCCCATGATCTGCGTAACCCGGTGCTGGGGATGCAGATGGTGATGAACAACCTGCTCCAGGGGCTAGCCGTGGCCCACTGCCCCAATGAAGACATGATTCCTGTCCCCCGGTCTACCCTGGAGCGTATGGCTAAGGGCGTGAGCTGCCATCTCAATCTGATTAACGCCATGCTGGATGCCCATGCCGAGCCGGACGAGTATCTGATCATTCAGCCTCAGCCGCTGCGGCTGGATGGGCTGGTGCAAGAGGTGATCCAGGATCTCGATCCGCTGCTCAAAAAATCGCGGGCTACCATTTTTAGCAACATCGATCAGGATTTGCCTCTGGTGAAGGGCGACCCAGAGCGGCTGCGGGGCGTGTTGGAGAATCTTTTAATCAATGCGCTAAAGCACAACCCACCCGGTGTTCAGCTAACGGTCGAGCTGCGTCAGGAAAACGGAGCCGTTTGCTTTAGTGTGGAAGATAACGGCATTGGCATTCCTCAAGAGCAGTGCCAGCGGCTGTTTGGGCTGCATCAGCGGGGCGAAAATGCGCGGCAGGGACTGGGGATAGGTTTATACCTCTGTCAGCGAATTATCAAGGCGCATGGGAGCGAAATTCAGGTCGCCAGTCGCCCTGCCGCAGGGGCCCGGTTTTGGTTTTTGCTGCCGCTAGAAGAGACAGCGACTCCGGCGGCGATCGCTAGTTAGAGGTTTGAGGTTAGGGGTTGGGGGTTAGGGAGCAGCCTTTGACGTTTGCCTGGCCTGAGCAACGCTATCCTTATCCTGCTTGTGTTAAGCAATGCTGCCTCGCTTGCGTGCCTCTTTGTAAGACGTTCCAATATTTTTTAGTCCAGCGCGGATCATCTCGCGCTCTAGCAAGGCAAAAAACCGCGCGCGATCGCCGCCGCGCACCACTGCCTGGTTGTGGGCTTCGGCCAGCGCCACCGGATAGCCATAGCCCTTTTGCACCTGCGCCAGCGTCAGACTGAGGGCGCTATTTAGCAAATCTTCGTCTTCGGCAACCCACTGCGGCAGGTCGATTCGGGCAATTTCTGCACCGACATTGACGTAGCAGAAATAGACGTGATGCAGCCCGTACAAGTCCAAAATGCGGGAGGAACTGCGCCACAGCGGGCTGCGATCGCCCGGTTGCAGCAGCAGACCCCACAGAGCCGTATCGCGCAGTGGCGCAAACACCTGGCAGGGCGCATCTTCCGTTTTGCCGGGGCAGTGGGTGAGGCAGTCGGGGGTCGGGTGGGGGCAGGTGTGCAGCCGCAAAAAGTTGAGCGCTTCCCCACTCCGCGCGGCGCTGAGATAGCCCACCAGAGGAATGCGGGCCTGCCGCAGTCGATCCCATGCCTGCAACATAGGCGGCAAGAGGCGATCGCGGGCTTCAGTGGGCAGCGGCTCCAAAAACCAGTGAATCAGCGATCCGTCCACCATTGCCAGTGCGGGCAAGTCCGGGACAATCGGCACGGCCGCTGCATCGGGAATTGTCCGACAGGACTCTCCCAGTTCTGCCAGCATTACTGCTTCCGACACGGTGCGCCGCAGCCCCATCCATTCCTCCGTGCGGATGCCCCACTGCCGCGATACATACAAATCTTCGGGACGGTAAAACACCTCTGGCTGGCTGTCCAGCAAGGGATAGCGGTTTTGCCCATAGTGCAACATTACGCGCCCGACGTTGATCAAGTAGCAGTAGGCAATTTCGTGATGGCTGGGGGCTATTTGGGAGCCATCGGTTGCCAAGACAGTGTGCAGCCGGGGCGCAGGCTCGATGGGGATGCGCGTGCTGAGGGGTTCCATCGGGCGCGCTGCGGAAAATCCCAGGCGATCGCCCCATTCCTGCTGCCGTGCCACCAGATCTGCCTGGCGACTCTGCACCTCTTGCAGCAGCCGCTCAGCCCGTTCCAACCGCTGCCGCGCCGCCACGGATTCTGCGGTTAGATGTTGGCTAATTCCCTGCATTTGGCGAGCCAGTTTGGTTAGATCAAGCATGAGATCAAGGCGATCGCAAGTGCCCAGAAATCTTAGCTAATTTCCCTAAATAATACAAGTGTTCTGAAAACGCCTTCAGGTTATTTTATCCAGCCTTGAGGCATTTTATTTTACTGGGTTTATCGTGCCGGGTTTTACAGCTTCAGCAATACAAAACTTCATGGTTCGCTATTGAGAATAATTCTGATTTATGAGGTAGGCTTCTTATTGAAGATAATTCTCATTAGTCTTCAAGTATCAACGGTCTTCAAAACTTAAGGACAGTTGTCTCATGCAAACCTACAGTAAACCCGATGTGAAATATGATTGGTGGGCTGGCAATGCCCGCTTCGCCAATCTGTCTGGCTTGTTCATTGCAGCGCATGTAGCTCAGGTCGCGCTGATCGCCTTTTGGGCCGGTGCTTTTACCTTGTTTGAAATCTCCTGGTTTGATCCGACGCGCTCAATGGGCGAACAGGGGCTAATCCTGCTGCCGCATTTAGCGACGCTGGGGCTGGGCGTGGGTGCGGGTGGCGAGGTACTCGATACCTATCCTTACTTCGTGGTGGGGGCAGTTCACCTGATTTCGTCTGCCGTTCTGGGCGCAGGGGCGCTGTTTCATACCTTCCGCGCACCCGAAGATTTATCCGCCGCATCGGGGCGGGCCCGCCAGTTTGACTTTAGCTGGGATGACCCCAAGCAGCTTGGGCTGATTTTGGGACATCACCTGCTGTTTTTGGGCGCTGGGGCGCTGCTGCTGGTCGCCAAAGCGATGTACTGGGGAGGGTTGTATGACGCCACCACACAAACGGTGCATCTGGTCACAAACCCCACACTCGACCCAGCCATTATCTACGGCTACCAGACCCATTTCGCCAGCATTAGCAGTTTGGAAGATCTGGTTGGCGGCCATATTTATGTAGGGCTAATGCTGATCGGCGGCGGCATCTGGCATATTCTGGTGCCGCCGCTGGGCTGGGCAAAGAAGGTGCTGCTGTTTTCCGGTGAAGCAATTCTTTCCTATTCTCTTGGGGGCATCGCGCTCGCAGGGTTTGTAGCAGCCTATTTCTGTGCGGTGAATACGCTGGCCTATCCAGTAGAGTTCTATGGCCCACCCCTCGAAGTAAAACTCGGAGTGGCACCTTACTTTGCAGACACCGTAGAACTGCCGCTGGGAGCGCACACGTCCCGATGCTGGCTGGCAAATGCTCATTTCTTTCTGGCTTTCTTCTTTTTGCAGGGGCATCTGTGGCACGCGCTGCGGGCGATGGGCTTCGATTTTCGCCGTGTCGAGCGAGCACTCAATGCCATTGAAGTATGACTAAAAGCCCAGGTTTTTTGAATGCTAATCTTTTGGATGCCAGTCTTTTGAATGCTAGTCTTTTGAATGCTAAGTGGAACGTAACAGTTCGTGTCTAAACAGGTCTAAGAGAACAGTTCTGCTCACGACATAGAGAACTTTTTTTCTGACCTGGAGATTCATTGAGAGGATAGAACACTTTCTTTTGGAATAGTCAATGGATCAAAATAGGAAGACCTATGGCAAAGATTGGACTGTTTTTTGGAACGCAAACAGGTAACACACAGACCGTTGCAGAGCAAATCCAAAAAGAATTTGGTGGCAAAGATGTCGTTGAACTGATTGACATTGCCGACGCCAGCCCTGAAGACTTCGAGGCGTATGCTAGTGTGATTATCGGTTGCCCCACCTGGAATATTGGTGAGTTGCAAAGCGACTGGGAAGGATTTTACGACGAACTGGAGGCGATCGCCTTTTCTGGCAAGAAAGTTGCGTATTTCGGCACGGGCGATCAGGTGGGCTATGCCGACAACTTTCAAGACGCGATGGGCATTTTAGAAGAAAAGATTGCGTCGCTGGGTGGCGCGACGGTCGGCTATTGGCCGACCGATGG